>NZ_JABDWE010000009.1:0-264615 GCF_019685125.1 Rhizobium sp. NZLR10
CCTGGTTCCTGATCGCGACGGCATGCTCGATGGAATCGAGGGCGCCAATCGTGCAGCCGCTATACCGGGCATCGCCGAGGTCAAGATGTATGTTCATCCCAACACACCAATTGTCAGAAAGGGCGATTACCTAGATTTGATCGGACATATCATCGCCGCTTCGCCCAGCCGTGATCAGACGACAGCCATACTTCATCAAGCCGCCGACTTAATTTGCTGGAAGATAACACCATTTCTACTCGCCGAGAACACGAACAACCGGTGATGACTTTAGCGCCTATGGTGGGGGAGACGAGTTATGCAGGAGCTCCCAACAGTATGTAATCATCTCGGTTGTGGGAACGATTAGTCCATCCGATGCTCCGAAGGTTGGTGTGTGCACCCCCGTTTCGTTTCCGGGATCCCTGCTGCCAAATTGAAAGTAGATTGAAGGCACGCAGCCAGAGTAGAATCCGGAGTCGTCGCCGCCACAGATCGGTTTTACCTGCACATACTTATATTCGCCGGCTGATCGGACAACGATCTGGCGAAAACGCTCCACCATGCCTGCATCATTGAAGACGGGGGGTTCGCCGGACTGAGAACTAAATTCCACCCTCGGCGATTCGGCCACACCCTCGGCCACTTAGCGAACTCGCTGGACGAGTAGGCATCGACGCTCAGGACTGCTGGTCCGGATCGTTCCTGTCATCACGACCGAGGGCAGATGATATTTGTCGCCTTGCCCCCGTGGATGGTGCCGATGGTGATGATCGCACCGTCATCGACGGGCATCTCGCGTGACACCACCTTTTGAACCTCGTTAATAAAGGCTCCCGACATTGTGGTGGCGTCAACGCCAGCGTGGGACTCTGCGCAATGCGCCATGATGCCGATGATGTTCAGCTCAAACTGTTCCGAGGCATTGCGGTAAAGCGCAGCCCATCTTGAATAGCTGTTAGAACCCGCTCAGAAGGAGCGAGGAAGAGTTCACGTGCCATTTTGAGCGCGATACCGCAGCAAGCGACACTAGATTGCTGAGAACGCTAACACGATTGCGGTAAGGGATCCCAAAAAGCAAGAATTGGCCCCGATTGCCGGCCCTTCCGTTCCAACAATGTTATACCCAACCGACATCGATGTGACCGCCGCCGGAACGTCACGCTTCTCGAGAATGTCGCCTACAGAGGCGTGCCAAGCGGGATCATTCACCGCGAAACCGTATCCCCCAAGGAAAGCCTAGCCCTAATATCAGCCAAGGACTAACGAAACCCAGTGCAACGGATATGGCCAGCATCAGCGAAGAAAACGCGATCAAACAATGCCCGATGAGCATTTAGCGCGACCATCACATCGGAAGCGGAGGTCGTGGCTATCAGCCAGCTGATTGCTGTCGTCTGGATGAGCCATCCGAGGCTTGCGATTTGTGTGGCCGTCCAGATTGAACGGAACACCTTATTTCGGAGCGGGGTGAACGCTGTCGAAGTGACTGAAACCGATTTTTCATGCCGCATATCTCTTGAGCTCTCATCCAACGGGCGATGCTGCGAGGCAGCAGGATATTCGGTGCGAAACGCGGGGGGCTCGCATGTCATGTGTGACGGGCGAAGGGCTGGCGGAGGTTTCCGCCAGCCTTCCGGATCAAGCCCGCGCTAGCGAGAGGCTAGGACCGTATCG
The DNA here is from genome assembly GCF_019685125.1 of Rhizobium sp. NZLR10. Taxonomy (NCBI): domain Bacteria; kingdom Pseudomonadati; phylum Pseudomonadota; class Alphaproteobacteria; order Hyphomicrobiales; family Rhizobiaceae; genus Rhizobium; species Rhizobium sp. NZLR10. The sequence goes on from NZ_JABDWE010000009.1 coordinate 1,657, forward strand.
CAAGCGGCTGCAATCGATGCGCGTGCACCTTCTCTGAGGTGCCGGTCGGCGTCTTTTGGATCAGCGGTTGAATCCTATTGGATTGCATTTCCAAAATACCGCTTGTGGGCGACATCAAGGATGCCATTGATCGAACTCGAGTAGCTGTGTCCCGCAGCCATCGCGGCTAGTACATAAGGGGAGCTCCTGCTGAGACCCGGCATTGAGTTGATTTCTAGAATAAAAGGTTTGCCGGAACGATCAATCCGAAGATCTACGCGGGCATAATCGCGGCACTGGCAAGCATGGAACGTAGCAATTGAAATATCCCTCAGTAATGCCGCAAGTCTGCTCCCGATTATCGCCGGGCAAATCTTTGGTGGCTGCGCGGCCGTCAGGTACTTCGCTTCCCAAGTCAAAATTTTGGTGTCGAGCTGGGCGAGATCGTGCTCCACGAGAGGAAACACCTCGAGATCTTCGTTTCCAAGCAGCGCTACGTTGATTTCCCGCCCCTCGATGTATTCTTCCACGAGCGAATCTTGGGCATACTGAGCGTCGATCATTTCGATTGCCAGCCTAAGTTGCGCTTCGTCATGGACGACTCGCAGCCCGAAGCTGTTGTCCTCGTGACGCGGCTTCACTACTAACGGAAATTGCAGATCGCCGGTGCTCTCGGTGCCGCGACGCATGACGCGAAAGTTCGGCGTTGGCACGCCACTATCGCGCATGAGCATCTTGCTGATGACTTTATCGTCCGTCAGCCCATGCCCAAGCGGACTAGATCCGGTATACGGAACACCAGCCATTTCGAGCATTCCTGGAACGTGGGTGAAACGGTACTCGCCCTGAATCCCTTCGGCCAAGTTGAAGACCATTCCCGAGGGGCGGCCGGTTAGCGGATCGGGTGGCATGAACTGCTCAAGCGCAGCGAGTAGTGTTTTATTACCTTGACACAGCAGCGTCTCGTGGCCGCCTTCTCGCAGCGCCGCCAGCACATTGTCAACTATTCGTCCCTCCGGCGGCCACGGTTGCGGCGGCTGCGGATATGGCTGACCGAACTGGTTAATTACGCCCGTGAATTCGCTATTACACACGACGGCTATTAGCATGGTCATACTCCAACGAAAGAACACGAGGACAAAACGCCGTTTAATTGGCAGCCTTCCTCGATTCGCTATGTATCTATCGGCATTTGCGCTCAGTGCTCTGACCGGGCCACATGACTGTTGCAATCGGCGTGCCAACGATGATGTTCCGCGAAATGAGGCTCCAAAGCCACGTGTTTCCCGCGTCGCCGCCGTAAATAGTTGTACTTGGCTGTCGCTTTCGCACCCAAATGTCGTAAATCTCACAAAGTCGAAGAGGAGCAACCGGCACGTCGACCGGACCTGACTAAGCGCCTGCGCCACACAAGCCTTGATGCCACGTTGCATGGTGGCCCTTGAGTGACTCACAAGGATTGTGCTGACTTTCGGCTGCCGGCCGTAGCCCTCAAACATGATCCTGTCCCGGGCCATGGGTGGCACATTCAAAAACGCACGAGAGCCTTTCGCACAGGTGTTGTTTCAGGCAAGGAGCCCCCGCGGAATTCAGCCCATCTTGCTTATCGATGGCTGGAATATCGATTTGATATTTGCCAAGTCTGAAAGAGTTCTCCAATTTTCAGCAACGAACCAGTCCTAAGCTGCACTGTTTCTGGCTCTACAACATCAGGAGATGCGGAGATCCGCTCGCTAGGCTAGCTGACAACTCAACGCTCAATGGGAGGCACATCAATGAAAACTGCAAACTATTGGCGTAAAGCCGGGGTCATCGTCCCCATACGTCTCCTGTCTGAGGAGAAATGATGGGAGAGCAAATTTTGCACCCGCCGCTTCCCCGCGCCGAGGCGCGAATCCGCGTCCTTCATGAAGATGTCACGACTGATAAGTTCGGCTGGCTTCGCAATCGCGAAGACCCCGATGTGCTCCAGTATCTTGAAGCAGAGAACCGTTACTCGGAACAGGCGACAGCCCACCTGGCGGAGATCAAACATCAACTGGTTGCCGAAATTAAAGCGCGTAAAGCCGGCGGCGGTAGTCATCCTGTTTTGACAGTGGGTCCCTTCGAGTATTTTCGGATGCAGGAAGATGGCCTGCCTCATCCGGCATGGTGGCGCCGGCCAGTAGCAGGAGGCCCTGACGAACTTGTACTGGACCCAAATTTGATTCCCGGCGCCGCTGTCTTCTTCACGCTTGGCATTTTCGAACCAAGCGATGACGGACGGTATCTAGCGTACAGTTTTGATGTCGTTGGCGATGAGGGTTTCGAACTTAGGGTGCGGGATGTTTCTAGCGGCCAAGAAGTGTGGCGAGGCCCGGCAAGGGTAGGACAGGCAGTCTGGGCCGCCGACAGCCAATCACTCTTCTTCTCACAGGAGCGCAGTGACAGGCGCCAGCATGATCGGATCGTTCGTTTCGATGTGGAGGCCAGCAAATCCGAGGTTGTCTTCGAAGAATCCAACGAGCGGCTGGCGGTAGTGGTTCGGCGATCGCACAGCGGCGCTTGGCTGTTTCTCAACGTGGTCCCCGGTTGTGACAACACGCTGCGCGTTCAACGAGGTGCCGCGGAAGTGTGGTGTCTCGCGTCGAACAGTCCGAAAGGGAAGTGGCGCCGGATCGTGGCACGCGATCTAGGACACAAGATTTATGCTGAACATTGGAACGATAGGTTCCTGTTCCGTGTAGACGACAATGGCCCGGACTGGCGAATGGTGAGCGCGCCAACAGACGACCCTTCGCCGTCGCAGTGGAAAGAGTTTGTTCCTTATCGAGCAGGAGTGACGCTAGAGGAAGTTCACGTGTTCGATTGGGATCTGGTTTCCCTTGAGAGAGAAAACCTTAGACCTCGGCTTGTCGTATATGGGCGAACTGGAGAGGTTAAATCTGTCATCGTTCCCGAGGCGAGCACGTGCACGTTGAAAGTCGGCGTTTCGGCAGGAGGCTCTTACTCGGTGGCGCGGCATCGCTTCTGCAGCTCACAGCTGATCTACTCCGCCAGTTCGTTTATTAGGCCGGACACATTCACCGAACACGATATGAAAAGCGGCCGATCGAAAATCGTTTATCAAGCCAAGGTCCCGGGCTACGACGCCTCTCAATACGTTGCAACGACCATCATGGCGAATGCCGAAGACGGGGTACAGGTGCCGATTTCACTGATCTCGCGCCGGGACCGGCGGCCTAGCGGACCCGTTCTCCTGAACGTCTATGGCTGTTATGGCACGACAAGGTGGCCTTCCTTCTTCTCCGCACCCTCATGCCTGGATGAGCGTTTAAGCCTTCTTGATCGGGGGATTGCCTTTGGAATCGTGCATGTCCGGGGGGGCGGAGAGTTCGGGCGTCGCTGGTATGATGCGGCCATTCGTGATCGAAAGACCGTCACTTACACAGATTTGATCAGATGTGCCGAGGCTCTCGTTGAGCAGGGCTATGCTTCGCGCGACGGAATTATCATCGAGGGAAAAAGTGCTGGTGGAGGTACCGTGTTGGCTGCGGCCGCATTGCGACCTGATCTATTTCGGGCCGTGATCGCGGAAGTTCCAGTTGCCGACATCATCGACACCGAGCTGGACTTCAACATGCCGTTCGCGTTGGCGGAGACGGCGGAATACGGAGACCCGCGCGCTCCGGACGAGTACAGTTACATGCGGACGTACGACCCATACTACAACCTTGACGCTGGTAGACCACTCCCGCCAACTTACATTGACGCCGCGCTCGATGACAGTCAGGTACTATATCACCAACCTGCGAGGTATGTCGCACAGCGCCGCTCCTGCACGCCCAACCGCGACCCTGCGCTCGTCTTTAGGACCCGCATGCTCGGCGGTCACTCCGGATTTTCACACGGACCCGCAGTAGTGGAAGAAGCCGCATTCCGCCAGGCTTGGATCCTTGATCAACTCAATCGTGCAGATAGCTCGAGGCGAACGACAACGTAGCATGGCCCGTCTAACGGGCCATGTCATCCTAGGTCACCGCAGCGACTTTTATCGCGTCTCAGGAGACCAAGGCCTACGGCTAGAGCTCTGTCGCAAGACGAAGCTGGCGTTCGAAACGACTAAGCAAGCCCTCGAAATGTTCAACGATCTGGTTTCGATATGACCACATATCGAAACTCTATTTGTCAATTCCATTCCGTGTAGCCAGTTTGCCCGGCGGAGAGAGGCGCGCCATCAACACCGCTCAACGACACCTTAGTCTTCGTCGTTAAAGCTAGCGCTATTCAATCACGGTCACGATGAAATCAAAAACAAGTAGGGGAACTTAGACAATGAAGATCTCTCGGAGAAACGTACTGAAAGCGAGCATGGCCATGGCAGCGGCAGCGTCGTTCCCTTCCCTGCTCCGCGCACAGGCATCCACCGGAGGCGAACCAGTGAAATGGTCCCACGGCGTGCCGCAGGCCTTCGATCCTTACACGACGACGGACGTAGATATCGGCGATTACGCCTTTGGTGTCTACGATATGCTCTTCGGCCTCAATTCAAAGCTCGTGCCAAAGCCGCAAATGATCGGGGATTGGAGCGCTTCGGACGACAAGAGGACTTACACTTTCCAGCTTCGAGACGGACTGAGCTGGCACGATCACACGCCGGTTACGGCTGCCGATTGTGTTGCCTCAATTCGGCGTTGGTTCCAAACACCAGGCGGGAGTCTGGTGAAGCAGCGGGCGCAGGATGTTTCCAAAAAGGACGATAAAACCTTTATCATCACCCTGAAAGAGCCGCTTGGTTTGCTGATTGATCAATTGGCACAAGTCAGCACCTACCCGCTGTTCATCATGCGCGAAAAGGATGCAAATCGCCCGCCGAGTGAAGCTGTTACCGCCCACGTCGGATCGGGGCCATTCAAGTTCAACGAAGAGCTTTTCGTACCCGGGGCTAACATTACGTTCGACAAGTTTGAAGAGTATGTTCCCCGCAGCGAGCCCTCTGACGGACTTGCGGGTGGAAAGGTCGCCAGAGTCAGTCGTGTCATCTGGAGCGACTTCCCGGATCAGCAGACGGCCATTTCGGCCTTGCAGGCCGGAGAGATCGACTTCCTGGGCGCGCCTCCAGCCGATCTTTACCCGGTGATCGAGAGTGATCCGAACCTTGTGCTCGAGGACCTGTACAAATCCGGTTACAACTATTTCCTCCGCATGAACTGCCTGCAAAAGCCGTTTAACAACGTCAAGGCGCGGCAGGCGATGCTGCATCTCATCAACCAGGAGGCGTTTCTTCGCGTCATCAATCCATCGCCGCAATACAGTCGTCCCGTTAAATCGCTTTTCGGTACCGGTACGGCTTATACAAACGATGCGAACACGGATTGGTACAAGGAGGGTGGTGACCCGGAGGCTGCCAAGCGGCTTTTTACGGAGGCAGGTTACGCTGGCGAGAAGGTCGTTATCCTTGATCCCACCGACTGGGGAGAAGCACATAATGCTTCGCTTCTACTCGCATCGGAAATGCGCAAGATTGGGATCAATGCGGAGCTGGCGTCGACTGACTGGGCTGGCCTTGTTGCCCGGAGAGCCAAGAAGGACTCCGTCGACGAAGGCGGTTGGAGCATCTTTATTTCCTCCGCAACTGATTTTCAGTTCGGCGATCCGACGACTGCGGCCTGGATGGCCATGAACGGAGAGGAAAGTTGGTTCGGCTGGCCTGAATCAGCTGAATACGAGGCCTTGCGCGCCAAATGGCCCGACGTCGAAACGCTTGAAGAACGTCAAGAACTTGCTCGCGACATGCAGCAGGCTTGGTGGAATTACGCGAGCTTGGTAGCCTTGGGCCAGGTTATATCACCCGTTGCTCATCGGAAGGACTTGACCGGCCTTGTTGGGCTGAAGACCGGCAATGTTCCCATGTGGAATATGCAAAAGGGGTGAGTCTTTTGGTCTACTACACCCTTCGCAGATTGATCTCGGCCATCGTCGTCATGGCGATGGTCGGGATATTAATCTTCCTTCTCATCAGGCTAACGCCTGGAGATCCAGCAGCCATCATTGCCGGGCCGACTGCTAGCGAGCAGATGGTCGCCAACGTCCGAGTACAACTGGGGCTTAACGAACCGCTGCCGGTACAGTTCGGACAATGGGCACAAAACATTCTGCGCGGCGATTTAGGTACCTCGGTCTTCGCTGGGCGTCCGGTCCTTCAACTTATGACACAGCGGTTGGAGCCAACCCTATCAGTGTCGCTCTTGACATTGTTCCTTTCCGTAGTGGGTGGAGTGACGTTTGGCATCCTTGCTGCTTGGCGAGCTGGAGGTCTGGTCGATCGTGCTCTGACGGTATTTTCGGCACTCGGTTACTCTCTTCCGGTTTTCGTAGTCGGCTATTTCCTCATTTATGTGTTTGCTATCCAGACGCGACTGCTCCCGGTTCAAGGCTATGCGCCGATCGGCCTAGGCCTACGGCCATGGTTTGCTCATCTCATTCTCCCGACTGTTGCGCTAAGTCTTCCCTATATTGCCTTCATCGCTCGGATCGCGCGGGCGAGCATGCTTGAGGTGTTGTCGGAGGACTACATGCGCACGGCCGCTGCGAAGGGGGCATCGTCATACTCGATGCTTTTTCACCACGCTTTGAAAAATGCAGGGGCACCTATCGTCACCGTCATCGGCCTCAGTTTTGCCTATCTGATTGGCGGGGTCGTACTCACCGAAACGGTATTCAATATCCCGGGAATCGGCCGTCTTGTAGTCGATGCGATCAACAATCGAGATTACCCGGTGATTCAAAGCGTACTAATCGTCATCTCAGGAATATACGTCCTGATTAACTTGGCGGTCGATCTTACTTATACGCTGATCGATCCCCGGATTCGGTACTGATATGTTTTTTGCTATGTCGTTACGAAACCCCGGGCAAAGGGATCGGCTTCGAGTCTCATACCTCGCCCGCCATGCTCAAAGACACCCGCTGGTTCTAATCGGCGGTGGTCTCTTGGTGATCCTGATCGCTCTGACGCTCGCAGCTCCACTTTATGCGGGTGATCCGTTGAAAATGGATCCGTTTGTCCGCCTGCAACCCCCCTCGGCCGAATATTGGTTGGGGACGGATAACCTGGGTCGGGATGTGTTCGCTCGGACCGTTTACGGCGCGCGGATCTCTCTCACGGTCGGATTGGTATCGGCGCTAGTGGCCGCCTCCGCCGGGCTTCTGATCGGTGTACTCGCCGGCTACATTCGAAGGTTCGACAACGTCATCATGCGCGTGATGGACGCTTTGATGTCGATCCCAACGTTCTTGCTTGCAATCGCGCTCATCTCGCTCACCGGGACGGGAATTGGCATTCTGATTATAGCGATCGCCATCCCACAAATTCCGAGCGTGACGAGAATGGTAAGGTCAGTGGTCCTAAGTGTGCGTGAACGCGCATATGTCGAAGCCGCTGTTTGCGGCGGAGCACGGCTCCCGAAGATTCTGTGGCGCCATATTCTTCCGAGCACTCTACCGCCACTCATGGTCCAAACTGCGGTTGTTTGTGCGGACGCGATCATGACCGAAGCCGGGCTGAGCTTCTTAGGCGTTGGCGTGCCCCCCGAAATCGCAAGTTGGGGGAATATGATCTCCAGCTCTCGGCTGTACCTCTCAATTGCTCCTTTCACCATATTCGCACCGGGTATCTTTCTTGCGATCACGGTTCTGGCGGTAAATCTGTTTGGGGACGGTCTCCGCGACTTGTTCGATCCTCGTGCGAAAAGGCGGAGCTGACATGCACATTCAGAAAGATTCTGACCGGGATATCCTCCTTGATGTCCGGGATCTTGAAACACACTTCTTCGGCGAAGAAAGCGTCACGCACGCTCTCGGCGGGGTTAGCTTTCAAGTAAAGAAGGGGGAAACGCTGGGCGTAGTCGGCGAATCCGGTTGTGGCAAGAGCGTGACGGCGCTGTCCATTATGCGGCTTCTGCCGAAGCTCTCCGCCAAGACGATGGGCGGTGAGGTCCTCTTCCACGGTCGCAATCTCTTGGATCTGCCCGACCGGGAGATGCGTAAGATCCGGGGGGATAAAATCGCGATGATCTTCCAGGATCCTATGACGAGCCTGAATCCGGTCTATACTGTCGGTCGCCAGATTGCAGAGGCAGTCGAAATTCACACCGGTGCCTCCCGTTCTGAGGCCCTGGCAAAGGCCGTCGATATGCTGCGCCTCGTCCGCATTGCGGACCCCGAACGGCGGGTAAGCAATTATCCCCACGAGATGTCCGGCGGCATGCGCCAGCGTGCCATGATTGCCATGGCACTTGCCTGCTCACCTGAACTCTTGATTGCCGACGAGCCGACGACGGCGCTCGACGTCACCATTCAGGCGCAGATCCTGCGGCTGATCGTCGATCTGAAGGAGCGCATGGGAACCTCGGTTATGTTCATCACCCATGACCTAGGCGTCGTGGCCGAGACCTGCCAGCGCGTCATAGTGATGTATGCCGGCCGTATCGTCGAGCAGGCAACGGTCACGGATCTCTTCGCGCGGCCCATGCATCCGTACACAAAAGCTCTCATGCGCTCGGTCCCAGACAGACGGCGCGGCAAAGAGCGCCGCCTACCAGAAATTCCTGGTATTGTGCCGAGCTTGCGCGAGCCGATTGTCGGGTGCAGCTTTGCGCCGCGTTGTCCGTTCGCGACCGAGGTTTGCCGGGAGAAAACGCCAGCTGTTAAAGAATACGGTGCCGATCACGCAGCCGCCTGCTGGCATGCAGAAGAGGTGGTGAGCGCATGATTGGACCTTTGTTGCAAGTCGAAAAACTGGTCAAACACTATCCGCTCGGTGGCGGGATCTTCAATAAAGTTCCACCAGTCGTGCGGGCGGTCGAGGATGTGTCCTTTACTGTCAACGCAGGCGAAACACTTTGCATTGTCGGCGAATCAGGATGCGGAAAGTCGACAATCGCACGGCTCTTGATGCGGCTTGTTGACCCGACAGGTGGCCGCGTCCTGCTCGAGGGAAACGATATTGCCAGTCTCAACAAGAACGAACTTCGGGACTGGCGCCGACGCATGCAGATGGTCTTCCAGGATCCCTACTCGTCGCTGAACCCACGGCTAACGGCCGGTCAGATTATCACAGAACCGGTCGAGAATTTTGAGCGTCTGAACCGCAGAAAGCGTGAAGACCTTGCGGCGGAGCTCCTGCGAAAAGTGGGCCTTGCGCCCGAGATCATGCATAGGCTTCCCTCGGAATTGTCGGGCGGTCAGCGCCAGCGGCTCGGAATTGCGCGCGCATTGTCGCTCAAGCCGTCAATCATCATCGCCGACGAGGCAGTCTCCGCTCTCGACGTCTCCGTGCAGGCACAAATCCTCAATCTCCTCATGGACCTCCAGGAGGAAACGGGGATCGCCTTCGTGTTCATCTCGCACGATCTTGGTGTTGTAGAGCATATTGGTCATCGAGTAGCGGTCATGTACCTCGGGCGGATTGTCGAATTGGCAACTTGCGAAGCGCTATTCGCCAACCCAATACATCCTTATACCGAGGCGCTCATAGCGGCCGCCCCTATACCAGATCCCACAAGGGTTCAGTTGGAGGCGCTAGTCGAGGGTGAAGTGCCGAGCCCGGTCAGCCCACCGAGCGGGTGTGCATTCCACCCGCGCTGCCCGCTCGTACAAGACCGCTGTCGCATTGACGTGCCCTCGCTGGTGTCAATGCCCGATGGCCGCGCTGTCGCCTGTCACGTCCGCGCGCCAGCGGGCAAAATCGAGCACAATCAGCCTGGTACCCCTTAACTTGCTGGGGGCTTTGCGTAGCGTCGTTTCGACGAGGTCGTCGCACCTCGCCCAATCAGAATTGGCAGCCTGAAGAATCCCCAAGGACGTTTGGTCGATACTGCCCGGCATAGTGCTGCCGGTTGTGTAGCGATGGCGCACAGAGCCAGTCCGGGCGGAGCTCGTCTTCGACCTCGAAAACCTAGTGGCACCTCGGGAGGAGTGCGTCACACCCGCAGGCTTGGCCCCAACTGACTCCCTCCAGTGGTGTGCCATCTGGTTTCCCGATGGCACTTATATTGAGTCTCTATTTGCCTAGGACAGCCCGCGAAGGCACGTTGGTAAAAAAAGGGAACCAAAAATCGCGGGTATATGATCCGCCCAAGCCCACATGTCGCCTGGAGCCTGTTCAGTGAACATCGTGGCGGATCCGCGGCCAAGGGATTTTTTCGTTTAACGATCCAAGATCAAAAAGGATAAACGATGCGCGGCATCGAAAACTTCGAAAAGCTTAGAGACGAAGCGACGGAATGGCGCCGGTATCTTCACGCGAATCCTGAGCTGGATTATGACGTCCGCGACACCGCAAACTTCGTTGCCGAGAAACTGGCTTCGTTCGGCATCAACCACATAGAAACCGGAATAGCGCAGACCGGTGTGGTTGCCGTAATCCAGGGAAATCTCGGTGACGGTCCTACAATTGGGCTGCGTGCAGACATGGACGCGCTACCAATATTGGAAGCCTCGGGCAAACCGTGGGCATCTAAAACTCCTGGAAAAATGCATGCATGTGGTCATGACGGCCATACTGCAATGCTTCTAGCGGCGGCGAAGTATCTGGCCGAAACGCGCAATTTCAAGGGCGCGGTCGCCCTTATATTTCAACCGGCCGAAGAAGACGGCCGGGGCGCAGAGAAGATGGTGCAAGAAGGCATCATGGACCGCTTTGGCATCTCCAAGGTCTTCGGATTGCATAACTACCCTGGACTGGAGGTCGGCAAATTCAGTATTTGCAGCGGCCCGATTCAGGCCGGGCTCGACGAATTTGACATAACGGTTCGGGGCAAAGGCGGCCACGCCGCCACGCCTCACAAAAACATCGATCCCATTGTCATCGGCGCCCAAATCGTTCTCGGCCTCCAGACTTTGGTTTCGAGGAACACCGATCCTCAGGAGGCCTTGGTCATCTCCGTGACCAAAATCCATGCTGGAGAAGCCTATAATATCATCCCACAGCACGCAGTTATTTGCGGGACTGTCCGGACACTTTCGCCCGCCCTCCGCGACTTTGCAGAGAAAGGGATTTTCGAAGCCGCCCAGGGTATCGCCGGCGGGTTTGGCGCGGATATCAATTTTGCGTATCGCCGTCTCGAGCCGGTCGCTGTGAACCACGACGCCGAGACGAAGATAGCGGTTGACGCAGCACGCGATCTCGTTGGGCACGCTTCGGTCAATGACCTCCTCAAGCCAGGTATGGGATCAGAAGACTTTGCTTACATGCTTGAGGCGCGGCCAGGGTCTTACATCTTTCTTGGCAACGGTCCGACAGCCTCCGTCCACAACCCCGAATACGACTTCAACGACGATGCTTTGCCTTACGGCGTTGGCTACTGGGTGAACTTGGTTGAAAGGGTCCTGGCGCCGTAGCCAGACACTGCCTGCCGCAGAACTTCAGAACCTGGTCAATAGTGGCGAGGAAAAATAGAGGGTGAACGAAGATGAGCATTTTGATCAACCGCAGACGAATTATGCAGGCGTCCTTCGCCATCGCCGTCGCAACTTTGGCAACGCCTGTTGTTAACGCCTCGGCACAGACAACCGGCGAGGTCCGAGTGCTGACCTACGGTGGGCAGCTCGGCAAATATGTTATCGAAGCCTACGCCAAACCATTTGAAGCTGAAACCGGCATCAAGGTTATCCCAGTGACACAAGACTTCGAGTTTGCACAGCTCGAGCTGATGCAGAAGACGAATAGCATCACCATCGATGTCGGTCCTATGAGCCAAGGTGCGGCCCTGCAAGCTGCCGAGAAAGGCTATCTGGAGAAGATAGATTACTCGAAATTCAGAAAGGAAGATATCGAGGGACTTGTCCCGAACGTGAAACAAGACTTCGGCGTCGGCTTTTTCTTCTACACCTACAACCTGGTTTACAACACCAAGAAATATCCCGCGGACAAAGCGAGGCCCACTAACTGGGCGGAGTTCTGGGATACCGAGAAATTCCCGGGCGTCCGATACTTGGTGTCGGGTCAATACGGCTCGGAAGGTCCTTGGGAAGAAGCACTCTTGGCTGACGGCGTCGCTCCGGACAAGATCTATCCGATGGACATCGATCGGATCTTCGCCAGCCTTGACAAGATCAAGCCTCACGTCCGCAAGTGGTGGACGGCCGGATCCGAAATCCAACAGCTGATGCTGAGCGGCGCCGGCGACGTCATGATGTCTTATGACGGCCGCGCAGCCTCCGCGATTGCCCAGGGCGCTGCGTTGGAGCTCAATCGCAACCAGGCGAAGATGACTTGGGATTACTGGGTCATTCCAAAAAACAGCCCAAATGCCGAAAATGCCCAGAAGTTCGTGGAATTCGTAAGCCGTGCCGAAAACCAGGCTGCTTTTGCCAAGCTCTATCCGGAAGGTCCCACCAACCGGAACGCATTTAAGCTAATATCCGAGGAGCTTGGTCTCACGTTGCCCAGCCATCCCAGGTATCTTGAGAAGGCGATCCTTCTCAATGGCGCTTGGTACTCCGAGGCCGGCCCCGACGGCCTGTCGAATATCCAGCGTCTTGTGCAGCGCTGGAGCGATTGGGTCATCCGGTAACTAGCGCACGCTCGAAGCCAATGTGTCGTCCGGCGGCACATTGGCAACGCAACACAGGCGTCTTTGCGCCACGAATAGAGGATGGCAGCATGTCCCAGTCTGCTCACCTGCGGTCGGATGAACACCCCGTCGCGAAACTGCCAAAACAGGCGACTACCGAGGATCAGAAATTGGAAGACCGCGCCCTCGCCCAGATTGAATTTCGTGACGTCACGAAAATGTACGGCCCGATCGCAGCGGTCACCGAGCTTTCCCTCACGGTTCGGCGAGGCGAATTTCTGACTATTCTGGGTCCAAGCGGCTCGGGTAAAACCACGGCGCTGATGATGCTGGCGGGTTTTGAGTCCCCTACGAAGGGCGACATTCTGATCTCAGGCAAGTCCGTTGCAGCCGTGCCTTCATACGGCCGAGACCAAGGCATCGTCTTTCAAAGTTACGCACTATTTCCGCACCTGACAGTGCGACGAAATCTTGAGTTTCCCCTTGAAATGCGTGGCATGAGGGCGAACGAGCGGGCTCCTTTGGTTGAACGCATGCTCAAGCGGGTTCACCTGGACGCATTTGGTGAGCGCATGCCCTCGCAACTCAGCGGCGGTCAGCAGCAGCGCGTCGCTCTTGCGCGCGCCCTTATTGCAGATCCTCCGATCCTTCTCTTGGATGAGCCACTTGGCGCTCTGGACAGGAACCTCAGAGAACAGATGCAGGGGGAGATCAAGGGTCTCCACCGCGAATTTGGGAAAACCACCATTTGCGTCACGCATGACCAGGAAGAGGCGCTCACGCTCTCGGACCGCATTGTGGTTATGAGGGGTGGCAAAATCGAACAGCTGGACACGCCTGAAGCACTCTATGACCGGCCAGCTACTCGCTTCGTTGCCAACTTCTTGGGAGAAGCAAATGTTCTGGATTCACGGGAGCTCGGCTTCAACGATCAGAACTTCCGCGGAAAAGTACCGATGGTTCGACCTGAGCGCGTCCGGATCTCTGCGGTAAATTCCCCTGCACCAGCTGAGCTCGATCAGAGCCAGGTCGTCACCGGGATAGTAGAAGAAATGATCTACGCCGGCCCGCTGAGAAAATATCAGGTCCGTGTCGGCGACAAATCCTTGATCGTCCGCCAACACGTGGCGTTTGGCCAAGAGGTCTTTGCACCCGGTGGATCGGTGCGTCTCGACTGGCTTCGGGCGGACGTCCGTCTGCTCGATGAATGAACCGGGGAGGCACACAGATGCAAGTATTTCAAAGAATTGGCCGTGCTCCTATAATCCTCGTGCTACCGGCTATGGGGGTTCTGCTCGTTGTATTCGGCGTACCAACCGTCCAGCTTTTTCTCGAAAGTCTGAACGCACCCAATTTTAGCATTGAGAACTATTCTTCGTTCCTGGGACAGTATGCCAACATTCGGGTCCTGCTCCAGACGCTGGAGATCAGCGCAATAGCGACGGTCATCTGTTTGTTGGTCGGGTATCCCACGGCATACCTGATCTCGACAGCGTCTAAGCGCGCGCGCATGGTCCTGATCGTTCTCGTCGTTATTCCCTATCTCACAAGCGGTTTGGCGCGCACCTATTCCTGGGTCGTTATTCTCGGGGACAATGGCTTGATCAACAGCGCCCTCATGAATTGGGGTCTTATTTCCAGCCCTCTCCCTCTGATTTACAATCGCGCCGCTGTCTATGTCGGCATGGTCCATATCATGCTGCCTATGATGATACTGCCGCTCGTGAGCGTCATGCTCGGTATCAACACATCATTGATCGCGGCTGCCAAAAGCATGGGTGCGAAGCCATCGACAGCCTTTTGGCGGGTTTATTTCCCTTTGAGCATGCCGGGTGTTCGAAGCGGAACGCTGCTGGTCTTCGTCATCTGCCTGGGCTTTTACATCACGCCAGCGGCGTTGGGGGGCTTGGGAGATGCTATGCTCTCAACCTTTATTGCCTCCCAGGTCTCGACCGGGTTCAATATGGGTTCAGTCAGCGCCTCTTCATTCGTCCTTCTGGCGATTGCCGTCGTGATGCTCTCTGTATTCGGGCTAAACCTCTCGGGAACACAACACAGCGCGCCGAAGCTGAGAAAAGGTTTCATGGAACGGTTTAGCCTGCTTCGCGTGGTGAAGCAGTATCTGAATGAGCTTTCGGTCGCTTCAAGATCCAAACAGTGGTCCAAGGCCCTTTATCAGGCTCAGGGCGATGGCGGATGGTCGCGTTTTGCTGGAAGCCTCACCTTGACGCTTGTCATTTTCTTCCTGCTGTTTCCCGAAGTCGTCGTGATCATCATGTCGTTTAGCAGCGATGCGACGCTACAGTTTCCTCCGTCCGGTTTCTCGCTTCAGTGGTATGGCAGCTTCTTCGGTGATGAAGCCTGGTATGGCGCGGCCTGGACCAGCATCAAGATTGGTTTGGCCGTTGCGGCTCTGTCGACAGTCTTAGGGACCTTGGCAGCTTATGGCCTTAGCCGGATCGCCTCCGATCTTCGAGGCTGGCTGACGATGGTGATCCTTGCTCCGATCACGATCCCCGTCATTGTCGTCGGCGTGGCAAGCTACTTCGGCCTGGTCAATCTAGGGTTTATTGGAACTGAGACGGGCATCGTACTTGCCCATACGATTGGCGCAATCAGCTACGTCGTCGTTATTGTTTCCGCAACTCTTGCCAATTTCGACAGGCGCTTGGAGCAGGCAGCGAAAAGCATGGGCGCTAGGCCTTTTACCGCTTTCATGCGGGTGACATTCCCTCTGATCCGACCGGGGATCATTGGCGGCGCGCTCTTCGCATTCATCCATTCGTTTGATGAAGTGGTCGTGACGTCCTTGGTCAGCGGATATTCGGTCCGAACGTTGCCACTGAAAATGTGGGAGAACATTCGCAACGAAATCGATCCGACAGTGGCCGCTGTGGCGTCTCTGCTGACCCTTCTGCCGATCCTATGGATGATCGCGCTTTACGTCACTTGGTGGCGCGCCAGGAGCAGCTCTCAGAATACGGTCCTTGAGGCTACCGCTTAATAAACAAGGTCCTCCCGTGGCGGGAATAGTCTTGAATTCCCGCCACCCACCTCTCGCTCGTCTTGTTTCGCGGTGTTCGCCAAGCCGCTCGAGCAGCCGATAAATTCGAAGTTTTTCACCAGGGAGTGGAAGCAAAATTTTAATCCAATGGATTAGGTTTCTTGCTGCGAGAAGCGCATGACTTTTTCCAAGCCCGAGCCAACAGGAGCCGCTATGCCAGCCCTTTATTTTACCGAAACCGAGTACCAGGCGCGACTTGCCGCTACAAAAGTGGAAATGCAGGCATCAGGACTTGATACTCTCATTCTTTCTGATCCGGCCAACATCTTCTATCTGACGGGCTTCGACGCGTGGGCGTTTTATGCGCCTCTGTTTCTTGTCGTCGCTGCCAACGAGGATCAACCGATCTGGATCGGCCGGTTCATGGACGCTGTTTCAGCTCGCGATACGACCTATATGCGCGAGGAGAACATCCGAGCGTATCCAGACAGTTTCATTCAATCGACCACCTCACACCCCGTTCGGCCGGTATCGGAGATATTGAAGGAGCGGCGCCTCGACAAAGGGGTAGTCGGCGTTGAAATGGGCGCGTATTATTATACTGCCCGGATCCACGCCGAGTTTGTCAATTCCCTCCCCAATGCACGGTTCGAGGATGCCGAGCTTTTGGTCAATCGGGTACGGTTGGTGAAGAGCAGCGCAGAACAGATCTACATGCGCCAAGCAGGTCGAATCGTAGATGCTGCGATGTCGGCAGCGGTAGCAAAATGCGCCCCAGGTGTGCGCGAGTGCGACGTGGTTGCAGAGATATACAAGGCGCAGATATCTGGGCTTCCCGACGCCGGTGGCGTTTATACGACAAGCCCTCCGCATTTTTGTGCCGATGAACGCGTGCGAACACCACATGGCCTGTGGACCGATCACCCTCTAAAGAAAGACGCGCCCCTCAACATCGAGATCGCCGGATCCCGCCTTCACTACCATTGCCCGATGACGCGCACGGTATTTCTGGGCCGGCCGCCGGACAGCTATCGCAGGCTTGCCGCGGCGGTGGTCGAGGGATTGAACACGACGATGGGCAGCATCCGTCCAGGCATGGCGGCCGAAGAGGTCGAATTGGTATGGCGCGGGTCGATCGCAAAACATGGTTTCGAGAAGGAAGCACGCCTCGGCTATTCGATTGGCCTTGGTTTTCCGCCGACATGGGGCGAGCGTACGGTCAGCTTGCGTCCGGGGGACAAGACGGTCTTGCAGCCCGGCATGGCGTTCCACTGCATGTCCGGGCTTTGGCTCGATGACACTGGCATTGCGATCACGCAATCCTTCCTGGTGACCGAGGAAGGAAATGAGCCTCTGACACAGTTCGAGCGAGAGTTGGTTTCCATCTCGTAGCTTCGTGGAGTGAGGTTCTTGTCCAGCCGGAAATAGAGTGCTTCGCCTGCGCCATAGTGGTCGCGGATTTCTGAGCTTGCGCCATATCCTGTGGCGCAAGCGCACCCCCCACCCCATAGTGATAAAGACGCCATGAAGAACCTGTTTTCGGATACCTATTTCGAAGCCCGCACGCGTTTTCTCGACGCGACAAAGGTCCAATCTTATCGATCGAGCCACAGTGGACCTGAAGGCCAGCCACTTTCTACGGATGTCGCCTATCTCGGCGACCCCGATGCTGACAACCTGCTTGTTTCTATCGCAGGGACGCATGGTGTGGAGGGTTATTGCGGATCCGCCGCGCAGCTGTCCCTTCTTCGGTCGCAGTTGGCGGATAGCCTTGGGGGATCTGTCGGCATTCTCCTAATTCACGCCTTAAACGCGTATGGCTTTGCCTGGGATCGGCGCGTCACTGCCGAGGGATGCGATCTTAATCGGAATTTTGTCAATTTCTCCAAGCCGCTGCCGGAAAATCCGGGCTACGACGAGTTGGCAGATCAACTCGTTCCATCCGACCTCTCAGCCGAAAAGTTGGCAGTGGCAGAGCAAGCGATCGCCGAATTCCGAGCGACCCATGGCGAGGCCGCGTTTCAGACGGCGCGGAAGAAAGGGCAATATTCCCGACCCGAAGGCATGTTTTTCGGAGGCAAGCGCCCGTCAGAGCCGCGGGAAATCCTTGAGAGTATCTGCAGGGATTATAGAGTTGCAGAGCGACAAAACGTGATCATCATTGATTATCACACCGGGCTTGGGCCTTATGGTTACGGCGAGCTCCAAACCGAAACATCCTCGGGTCTTGAGGGCTATCATCGAGCCTTCGACATCTTTGGACCATCGGTGACGTCGCCAGACCTGGGAACTTCATCGTCAGTGGCCATCACGGGTACGCAAGACGAGTTCTGGCAGGATGAGCTGGGCAGCCGACACACCTATGTGTGCCTGGAGTTTGGCACCTTCAGCCCGGACAAAGGCCGCGAAGTCCTCCGCGACGATCATTGGCTTTTCGCATACCACCCCGATCAGGCGAACACCGAGATTGGGAAGCGGATACGGAACGCCACGCGGGAACACTACAACCCCGCACGGCCGGACTGGCAAGAAATGGTCCTTTCTCGCTGCGACCAGGTCCATCGCCAGGCTCTTGCAGCGCTGACGCAGGTGAAATGACGCCGCTGAATCCGTAGGCTTAGCGCCAGTTGCCCACGAAAAACGATCTCGCCCTAGGCAGAACGAAGTTCTCAGTTTTGGAGGTGGAAAGTGGAAAAGACCCTGGGTCTGCTTCTTTTGGAAAACCGGCCAATCACCCATGCCGGGGCTCTTTGCAATCCGAATACATTTTCGTTTCCAACCCTGCACACTGCGGTCCCAGGGGCCACGGTGAGAAATATTATAGACGGCGATGAGGATATTCTTGACGCTTATATCCGTTGCGCTCGACAACTGGAGAACGACGGCGTGTCCGCGATCACCTCTAACTGCGGTTTCACGTCGCTATTCCAAAGTAAGCTTGCAGCGGCTGTAAACGTTCTGGTCGCCTTGTCGAGCCTCTCCTTGGTGCCGTTCGCTGCAACAACTGTCCCCAAGGGCAAGAAAGTCGGCATCCTCACCTATGATGCCACACGGATGGGGGACAAACACTTTGCCGCGGCGGGATGGTCATCCACTCAGATCGATGTCGCCGTAGCCGGCATCGAAGGGTCTGAGACGTGGAGGCGATTGGCCGAGCCGATCCCCGACCTACCCGCGTCAGCCATCGTTGAAGATGTGATGATAGCCACACGATCGCTGCTTAAGCGTGAGCCTGACGTTGCCGCTCTTGTATTCGAATGCGCTGCCTTCCCGCTCGCGGCCGACGCCGTGCGCCGTGAGACCGGCTTGATGATTGCAGACTATGTCAGTCTGGCAAAAATGCTCATTGAAGTCAGCCCAGTCAGGGATCGACACGGCGGCGATCAGTCCCCGTGACATCCTGGGTTTTCTATCCCCTCACAAACCACTGGTGCGAACATGTGTCAAGAACGAGCCTCGGTTAGCAACGGCATCCTTGGAATTCTGGATCTCGAGCCAGGATCTGACCCAAACGGCTCACCTGTGGCTGAGTCCTTGCATGACCCATCGATATTCGCGTTCCCGACCATTCGAGAGACCGTTGCCGGGGCATGGGCGGATGTTGTCGTTCGAGGTGATCCATCCCTTGAAGGACCTTACATCGCAGCAGCGCAGCGCCTTGTCAGCCGTGGAGCTACAGCGATTACAGCAGACTGTGGCTTTTCGATTCGGCACCAGGCCGCAATTGCGGCTGCTGTCCCCGTTCCAATTGCTGTGTCAGCCCTCTTGCTCACACCAATGATTGTTCGACAGTTGTCCGGCGGAGCAAAGCTTGCCGCCCTGACTTTCGATTACACTCATTTTGAGACCGAACTGCTTGGCTTGTCTGATCCAGCTGACATTTCACGGGTGGTTGTTGGCGGAATCGAAAACACGCCAACTTGGGAAAACGAAATGGCACGACCACCGGTGCGGACAGACCTAAGTGGCCTGCGCGAGGATGTCTGCTCGTGCGTGGAGCGGTTGCGGGAGAAACATCCTGAAATCCGGGCATTGTTGCTCGAGTGTACCATGTTCCCCCGAATTGCTCAGTCACTTCGCCAATCCACCGGACTGCCGGTCTACGACATCACGACCCTGAGCAGAATGCTCATGGAGTCCATCACCCCGTGATCCTACGCTCGGGTGTGGCTCGAAACGTTGGTCTTAAGCGCGCGACTGATCTGTCAGCAAAAAGTTCATATAAAGGATAACCGTCATGACGATAAGCAAGGCACCACCGGCGTTCCCTCGGGACGAGTATCTGCGGCGTCTTACACTGGTAAAATCTGAAATGGCGCGGCGAGATGTCGAGGCGCTCGTTGTGTCCGATCAGCACAACATCACTTATCTCACCGGTTACACCGCTCGATCAGCCTATGTGCCACAAGCCTTAGTGGTTCTTGCGACGGAGGAAGAGCCAGTCTTCATTCTGCGACGGATGGATGCCCCGGCTGCTATGCACCAGTGCTTTATGGAGAGGGACAAAATAATTGCCTATCCAGAGGAGTTGATCGCACACCCGGATAAGGACGGATACGACGCTATTATCGACTACGTCCAGGAAGCGGGCTTTGCAGACAAACGGATCGGCATTGAGGAATTCAGCCTTTCCACCCTCACCGCCGAGAAATTCAAAAGACGTTTGGAGGCATCCAACGTCGTAGACTGCACGAAGGCAGTCACCTGGATTCGTCTCATCAAATCCGATCTTGAGATCGAAATTATGCGGGAAGCGGCGGCAATTTCAGATGCTGCGATTGCCCGCGCCGCTGAGGTCATTCGGGCTGGAGTGCGCGAAGCCGATGCCTGCGCTGAGATTGCATCCGTCTTGATCCGAGGCGTGAACGGCAAACCGGGCACGCGGCTCGAAGAAATAGCGATCTGCGCGACGCCCCGAACTGGAACATGTCATATCCCTTGGACTGAAGACTCATTCCGGCAAGGTTCGCAAATCAATATCGAACTTGCCGGATCTCGCCATGGCTACTGTGCTGCGCTCATGCGCACCTACTCAATAGGTGCTCCGTCAGATCGGCTCCGCCGGGTCCATGACATCCAGCTGGAGGGGCTTGATGCTGCGATCGCGGCCGTTCGACCAGGAGCGACCTGCAGCGACGTTGCGAACGCTTTTTATCGCACAATTGAAAAAAGGGGGCTGAAGAAGGAATCCCGTTGCGGCTACGCCCATGGGATTGGCTGGACTGAACCGACCGCGAGCTTGCGTGACGGCGACATGACCGTGCTTCAACCAAATATGACCTTCCACCTGATGCTTGGAAACTGGATTGATGAAGAGTTCGGCTATGTAATCAGCGAAACATTTCGGGTTGCCCGCACCGGCGTCGATGTCCTCACCACCGCTCCAAGAGAGATATTCGAAATCTTGTGACCCGAAAGTCATGCTGTAAACGATAGGAGGCGCAAATGACAGAGTATCCAAAAGGCTCGTACGCCGGCTCAAGGGCCAGTGCCCAGACGACCGGCACAAACCGGAGCGGTTTGTATCACCTGGAGCACCTACCGCTGTTCCTCTCGAGGCAGGAACCTGAGTTTGCGGCAATATTCGAGGCAGTCGATGCGCTACCAATCGACGACACTCATTGCCACGTGATCACCGATCAGGATGCGATCACGACGCCAAAGCGTTACCTGGAGCGCATCTCATTGGCGGGAATGCCAATGGCGGCATATTTTCCGAAGGGCGTCTACACCGAGTGGCTCAACGGGGACGAAGCCAGGAGGCACGATCTGAACAGAATGTATGACATTCAGGGCAAGGTAGATGGGGTAACCGGAGACATTTCCCAAGGGGTTTTTATCAAGTTCCTGGTGAAGGAACTGGCCCAGTTCCTCGGCTGCGAGGCGATACTGGATGCAGTTATCGAGGCCCGCAATGACCGCGGCAGGAGCTACTGGGCGTATGTGAACAGCCTGTTTCGCGACGTCAATTACGAAAACATCATGCTCGAAACCGGCTACCACGAGGATCGGGGTGGCGAAGCGATTGCCCGCTTCGAGGAGGCGATTTTACCATGCCGGTCAAACCGCATCAGCCGCATTGAAGAGATCCAGAGAGAGTTTTTCCATCTCGACATTTCCTTTGACGAGTTCGAGCAGCGCTACATCAAAAGGCTGCACGAGACTTTAGATGGCAACGGCAATTTCGGGAAGAAATCATATGGAATGAAATCTTACCTCCTGCCGTTCATTGGTCTTATCCGGCCCCTGCACGACCGGGATCCTGCAAGAGTATCCTGGGAGGCGCTCAGAAGTTCTTTCAACAAATTGCCTGATATGGACCGCGAGTCTGCCGCGGAAATTACCAAGGATTTACGCCGCTATACGTTCACCCTCGCACTGGAGGAGTGCCTCAAGCGCGACATGCCTATGCAGATTCACGCGGGAGACGGTGAAGCTCCCGACGTGGTCCTACGAAATCAAGACCCATTTTACTTGGAAGAGGTTGTCCGGTTTGACCGCGACAACATGATGCGGATGCCCAAAATTATTCCGCTGCATGCTGGCTATCCCTCGGTCGGTAAGGCCGCGTGGCTCAGTCACCTTTACCCCAACTGCTACTTCGAACTCTCGATCATGACCCCTCATGTCCATCAGAATCTATATCAGCGATATATGCAGGTGACGGAAGTTGTTCCGCTCTCGAAGATCCTGTTTGCAAGCGATGCATACCATATCCCGGAATTGTATTGGCTTGCAGGTCGGTGGGGCAAACGATACCTAGCAAAAGCACTCACTGATTATGTCGTTGGTGGAAGCCTCTCGGTGGAGGAAGCCGTCGAGGCCGCAAGGATGATACTCTACAAGAACAACCGTACCGTTTACGGGCTCGATGACTGAGACCGGTGTTTCGTCGCTTATGTGCCACCGAGAAAGAATGGGCAACCCGGAACTGTCGCTTATCGTTTTTTCAGATGATCGGCTGCCAGGTCGCCCGTAGGAAGCCCAATAGGCAGAGAATAACGACTCAGCACTCGTAGTTATAGTGCGACCGCAGTCAAAATTTCACAGAAACCTTTCTATCCATCTCGATTTGCGATACTACTGGAAGTTCATCGAATTACGGACGACCAGAGTGGATCTTAAGAAGTTAAAATATTTCGTTGGCATAGCCGAGGCAGGCGGATTTACCCGAGCCGCAGAGTATATGAATGTCGCGCAAAGCGCGCTTAGTCTTCATGTCCGAGAGATGGAAGACGGCTTAGGAACCAAGCTACTCGTGCGTGAGCGTAGCGGCGTCACTCTGACACCGGCTGGCTCGCGATTGCTGCACCATGCGCGCATTATTTTGAATCAGGTGAGTATTGCCGAGGAAGAGCTTACCAGCAAGCCGAAGATACCAGTGGGTGAAGTGTCCATCGCACTGCCGTCCGGTCCGGCGCGCTTTATGGCACCAGAGTTACTCAATATGGCGAACGAGCGCTTCCCGAAAGTCTCGCTAAAGATTGTCGAAGGGATGAGCGGTTCGATTGAAGAAATGATGGTTGCGGGCCGATTCAACCTCGCTGTTTTTTACACCATGAAAGATGACGGTTCGTATTATGACGTCCTCGCTGAAGAGGAATTCTGTCTGATCATCCCTCCGGGCAGCCCCCCTTTTGAAAATGTTATTTCTCTTGATCAGCTAAGCGCTTTCCCCCTGGCTGTTCCCATGAATGTTACCAGTGTTCAGAGAGCCGTGACTGACGCAGCAAAAATGCACAATGTCTTCTTAGATGTCCGGTACGAGATAGATTCGCTCTCAACGATCATAGACATGGTCGCAGATGGTAAAGCTCACTCTATATTGACACCCTCCGCGGTCCAGCGGGAAACGTCACTCGGTCTTGTACGAATGGCAAAGATCATAAACCCATCAATATCGAGGTCGGTAATACTTGCGGTGAATGCGCGAGATGAGCGTTCGGCTGAAGTTGCCGCCATCCGGGGGCTGCTTCCGAAGGTAGTGCGCCAGTTGATCAAGGATGGAAGATGGCAGGCGAGATTGCCGCAATCGCCCTAATGTTGGCTTAGACGAAGAGTGATTCTTCCGCTCTTTCTCCAGCCGGAGCTGGTCACCTTTGAAGTCATCGTTCGTGGCCGCGAGACGCCTCGCCCTTCAAAGCCGGCGAGGCACCGCTAATAATCATTATGTCATCCATAGCGTATCAAGATTTATTGTATAGAAACTCTGAATTTGACGCCCTGCTTGGTTTAACCGAACCATAGTCCGGCCGGATTTCGGCAGGGACGCAAGTCAAAGGAAAGCACCATGCACGATCTTAAAACCTTCAGGCCCTTGGTGAAGGAGGCGACGAAGTGGCGCCGTCACCTTCATCAGCATCCAGAGCTTGATTATGATTTGCACTCAACCGCAGCTTACCTGGAAGGAACACTCCGATCGTTCGGCGTAAATCATATCGAGACTGGTCTTGCGGAGACCGGTTTGGTTGCACTGATTGAAGGAAATCATCGTGGTGGCCCGACAATTGGCTTGAGGGCGGAGATGGATGCTGTCCGCATCGAGGAAAGGTCGAACAAACCGTGGTCCTCCAAAATGTCTGGAAGAATGCACGCATGTGGACACGATGGCCACATGGCAATGCTGCTCGGTGCCGCTAAATTTCTCGCCGAAGCCCCAAATTTTGGCGGCACCGTTGCCTTGATCTTTCAGCCAGCTGAGGAAAACGCGCTTGGCGGGCAGCGGATGGTCCAAGAAGGCATTATGGATAGATTCGGAATATCCCGCGTTTTTGCTATGGATAACTCGCCAGGCCTTGATGTCGGGCGGTTCGCAATTTGCGACGGTCCTTTTATGGCGGCGCTGGACGAATTTGATATCGTGATCAAGGGCCAAGGAGGACATGCTGCCAGCCCTCATCGCAACATCGATCCCATAGTGATTGCAGGCCAAATTATCGTGGGCCTCCAGCCGTTGGTCTCTCGGTCGACGAACCCGCTCGAATCCTTGGTCGTCTCGATTACCAAGATGCACGCGGGGGAATCCTACAATGTGATACCCGAGACCGCGACGTTGTCCGGGACAGTCAGAACATTGAAGCATGAGCTTCGGGACTTGGCTGAGACGCGAATACCTGCCGTAGCGCGCGGGATAGCAAGCGGATATGGCGCGGAGATCGAATTTAAGTACCGCAGGCTTGATCCAATCATGACCAACTCTCCTGAGGAGACGAACCTCGCCATCAGCGCCGCTCGCAATCTGGTAGGTCCGATCTGCGTAGATGACCAGTTCGAGCCCGTCATGGGATCGGAAGACTTCGCGTTCATGCTCGAAGCTCGACCCGGTGCTATGATTTTCATTGGCAACGGTTCAACAGCTTCTCTCCATAACCCATCATACGACTTCAACGATGAGGCTCTTCCCTACGGAATCGGATACTGGGCGAACCTTGTAAAGACAGTCTTACCAGGTCCCTTGTGATAGCGGAGCTCTGATGCTGTAGCTCCGCGACTCTAGTCTGCAATAAATATCCTCTCTCCTGCCGTTTGCTCGGCGCGGGATTCACAGACAATGACTCCAACGCCGTTCTCGATTGTGATCTCAGTTCCAAATGGCGTCGACAGATCCTGGATCCGTTGCAGAATGGCCCGGCCTTGATGCCCGCGAGCAAGACGCGGAACACCGCGGTTGGCAAACCTTTTGGAGTGGCCAAGTTCGATGGGATACAACCGCGTTTCCGCGAGCTGATTATTTTCAAACCGGCTCACTGCAATGAAGCTTTCGTAGAATATCGGATCAGTAAAACCCGCGTCCGTCTCATATCCTTCTGCCATTTCTGCCAACGTCACTTCCGCATCGGTGTCAGTTCGCGGGTCCTTGCCGTATGCTGCGAACATGTCGGCGCCGACCGGCGTCCGGAGGTCGTCCATTATGAAGTTGCCAACGCTGTAGAAGATCGGCCGGCCCTTGTAGATCTCGATGCCCCTCAATTGGTGCGGCCCATGAACGATGTATGCGTCGGCCCCCGCGTCGATCATCTGACGTGCAAACGCTTGCTCGTAATCGGGAGGCTGCTGGCTCCAATTGCCAGGCTCATGGCCATGATTGGTGACGATGCAAAAATCGGCGAACTGTTTTCCCTGCCGAGTGTTGCGCAGGATGTTGGCGACGTCGGCTGGGTTGGGTCGGTAGCTGTAACCGGCGTCATCGCCGGTTATGTACGTCGCTCCAGCAAGCTTAAGGCGGGTTGAATCGCTTTGGCCGGGCCCATAGTTTGGCAGTGCGTCACGCACTTGTCGTAGATTTTCAAACATTGCCGGGGAAACGACAATCCGTTCTTCGAGACGAAGGGGATTAAGCCCAGGTCGGCCCGGGGCCTCACCCGCCGGATCGCAGGCACGCGACATTGGCGTAAACGTTGAGGCACATGATACCAGAGCCACCCGACCTCGCGGGGTCTCCAGGAAACGGGCGGCACTAGCTTGTGCCAGGTTTTCGCCAACCCCAGCGTAGACAATTCCGTTCTGATCGAGCGCCCGGCATGTCTCCCGCATGCCCTCAACTCCCCACTCGAATGTATGATTGTTGGCATAGCTCACCAAGTTGAAGCCCATGGACTTCAGATCAGGCCCGAGATCTGGCAGGCTGACGTGATAGGCACCACCGTGCTCGGCCTGTGGACTTCCTTTGAACGACCGAATGTCGAGGATATTGGTTTCCATATTCCCAAAAGTGGCGTCAGCATTGCGCAGGATCTCGACCACCTCACCGAACCCTGGATGGTGACCTTTTGTGAGCGGTCGCGTGACGATCAGGTCGCCAACTGCCGCCAGCGTGAAGCCATCTGCGACGTTTGTCTCAACGCAGCCATCGACGTCGTAGAGGCCTGGCTGAACCGGTCCATTATCATCATGCCCAGAATTAACCGCCAGCTTTTCCGTCATGAATCTATCCTCAATCGTTCGTTCGTTGAATTTTAAAGGCAATGAACTGTCTCTCATCCTGCCCAGCATGCTGAACATGCGGCCTGTGGGCCCGGTAGTCGGAGGTCCGGATGAGTCCTCACAAAGCAATGCGTGATGGGTGGCAGAGCCAAATTCTGGCACACATCGCCAGCTGTCCGCCAAGCCACGTTGTCAGCCCATCCGAAAAGAGGCTGCCGCGCAGCGGATTCGACGACAGCCAGTTCGCCCCGGAGGGCGGGGAAACTCGGACGTACCTTGCGGAGAAATCAACTCGCCAATCGTGCTTTCACGATTTTGGCCGCTGCCTCGTAGCCAATCGACGTCACAAGTTCTGTTGCGAACGCCGTACTATTTTGCAAGTTGGCTTCGCACCGTGCAGCGTTGGCCTGAACCCCCTCGACGCATGTTCTCCTAAATGTCCCGATCGCTTGCTTGAGGAGTTCCATGGCGTTGTGGATACTGAAAATGATCACCGGCTCCATGGCGTTCAGCTGAAGCTGCCCTGCTTCGGCAGCTATGCCGACGGTCGTGTCCATGCCGTAGACGCAGAAGCAGACTTGGTTCAGCGCTTCCGCTGCAACCGGGTTGACCTTTCCAGGCATCAACGAAGAACCCGGTTGAAGGGAGGGCAACACAATCTCGCCGATGCCCCCGCGCGGGCCGCTTGACAGGAGCCGAAAATCATTCGCGATCTTCGAAAGCTTCGCCGCAGTTCGCTTCAAAAGCCCCATGTGAAGCATGAATGCGCCCATGTCCCAACTTGCCTCCAGTAGATCTTTTGATCCGACCACTGGCAATTGCATGTTGCGGGATAAATTCTCGATCGCCCGCTGTCGGTAGGATGGGGTGGCTGCGACCCCGGTTCCGATTGCTGTACCGCCGAGGTTGACCTCCAGGAACAGCCGCTCTGTCTCGTCAAGACGGTCACAGTCTTCCAAAAGTGTCGTCGCGAACGCTGCGAACTCCTGTCCAAGCGTCATCGGAACAGCGTCCTGCAATTGTGTGCGCCCGAGCTTGCGGATGTCTGCAAACTCTTTTGCTTTGCAATTGAGAACCGTGGCGAGATCGGCGAGCGCATCGCGCAGTTGGCGGCTAGCCGGAATCACAGAAAGCCGGACGGCAGTCGCGTAGGCGTCGTTTGTTGATTGGCATCGGTTAACGTCGTCATTTGGATGAACCAAACGCCCCTCGCCCCTGACTCCGCCCAGCAATTCGCTCGCACGATTGGCCAGCACTTCGTTCATGTTCATATTGGTGGAGGTCCCTGCCCCACCTTGGAAGACGTCGACCAGAAATTCGTCGTCGTGTTTACCCGCCAGCACTTCCTGGCAAGCCAGCACGATCGCGTCTCGCTTTTCGTTCGGAAGCAATCCCTCGTCACAATTTGCTTGTGCAGCAGCCATCTTTACGTGGGCGAGTGCCTGTATGACGGACGGCATGGTCTTGATCGGTATGCCCGAGATCGGGAAGTTAGCGAGCGCTCTGGCCGTCTGGGCGCCATAATATCGCTCTGACGGCACGCTCACCGGGCCAAGCGGATCGTGTTCGATACGAGTGTCATTAGACATAGTGGCCTCGATTGTTCAGGCCGCGTTGCCTCGCGTAGCCCAGGATTACGGAAGATTCAGCAGCAGTTCCAGGCGACATCATCCCCGATTGATACAAACGACCTTTGGCTGGGTCATGTCTTCGTAGGCGAAGCGAACGCCCTCGCGGCCCATGCTGCCGTATTTGAAGCCGCCAAAGGGCATGGCATCGAAGCGGTAGTCGGAGCTATCGTTGATCATCACGCCGCCTGCCTCAATCCTGTTTGCTGCGTCGAGCGCCACATTGAGATCGTTGGTGAAGATGCCCGCATGCAGGCTGTATTCGGGGTCGTTGGCCATCTCGATGGCTTGATCTATGGTCTCGAACGGCGCCAGCATGACAACCGGGGCGAACACTTCCTCACTCCAGAGCCCGCAAGTTCGCGGCGTGCCTTCGAGCACCGTCGGATGATAAAGGGAGCCTTCCCGACGATGACCCCACAGCAGCGTGGCCCCAGCTGCGACTGCGTCATTGACAGCAGCTTCGGTCCGTTCGGCTGATTGGACGGAGATCATCGGGCCGACGTCGGTGTCGTCGCACAACGGATCGCCGGCTTTAAGTTTTTTGGTTCCAGCGACGAAGGCATCACGAAACCGCTCATAGATAGCCGCTTGCACCAGGACGCGCTGGGCGCCGATACAGTTTTGGCCAGCCGCCCAGAACGCGCCGGAAACGCAACCCTCAACAGCTTTATCGAAATCACAGTCATTCATCACTATCACTGGGGCATTGCCGCCCAACTCCATCGCCAGTTTCTTCAGCCCCGCCGTTCGGCTGATGGCTTCGCCGGTGGCAAAGCCACCGGTAAACGACACCATGCGGACATCGCGGGACGAGATGAAAGCAGTGACCAACTCCCTATCACCGTGAGCAATGGTAACGACATCGTCAGGCAGGCCGGCTTCCAAAAGAGCGTCAACGAGCTTGATGGCGGAGAACGGCGTCAAATTCGACGGCTTCAGCAGAACCGCGTTGCCGCCTGCGATCGCCGGGCCAAGCTTGTGCGCGACCAGGTTCAGCGGATCGTTATACGGGGTGATAGCGGTGATGATACCGAGCGGCTCCCGCGTGAACCAACCCTGGCGCTGTTCTGATCCGGCAAATGCATCGAAGGGGATGATCTCGCCTGCGTTGCGTTTTGCTTCCTCGGCCGAAAGCTTGAGCGTGTTGACACAACGACTAACTTCCTTGCGTGCCTGAACGATCGTCTTTCCGGCTTCGCGCACGATGGTCTCGGCAAAGGCATCACGGCGGCGCTCGATAAGTTGCGCGGCACCGTCGAGGATGCTTGCCCGCTTGTGCCGCGGCAGGTTGCGCGAGATCTCGGCCCCGCGACGGGCGCGAGCAATGAGTTCCCCGACGTCCTCTGCGTCCGTCGTGTCGACCGATCCGATCAGCGAGCCGTCAAACGGACTGTAAACAAATATGGGCTGCAAGCCAGTTTTGATCTGAAGTTTGGCGGCGGTCATAGACCAGCTCCCCTTTCCCTGATGAAGCGCCTGCATGACCGGCGGGTATGGTCTTCGGGCAGGGTGAGGTCTTACCCCCACCCTGTGCCCACTTGATGTGGTCGACAACGACAATCTGATTGCGACTGGCTGTTCAGGCGATGGCCTGGAAAACGCAAGCCGCTCTCGGTCAGAGCTTCTGGCCGTCGCGCACCAGGTCGTCCATGACCGAGCGCACTGCCTTCTCGGCAATCAAGACGATCTCGTCGATCTCTTCCTTGGTGGTGACCAGTGGCGGTGCGAAGCCGAGGATGTCGCCATGCGGCATCGCACGGGCGATCAGACCGCCGTCGCGAGCTGTCTTCGAGACACGTGCACCCACCTTCAGCGACGGATCGAAACGGGTCTTGCTCTCGCGGTCGCCGACGAACTCGATTGCACCCATCAGGCCAACACCACGCACCTCGCCGACGATCGGCAATTGCGCGAATTTTTCCTTGAGCTGCGCCTGGAAATAGGCGCCAACATCGCGGGCGTTCCCCGGCAGATCTTCCTTCTCAACGATGTCGAGTACGGCGTTGGCTGCGGCTGCGCCGATCGGATGGCCGGAATAGGTATAGCCATGCGAGAAAGCGCCGACCCTGTCGGCTCCGTCCTCCAGCACCTGATAGACCTTCTCCCCGACGATCGCTGCCGAGAGTGGGAAGTAGGCAGACGTCAGGCCCTTGGCGACCGTGATCAGGTCCGGTTCGATGGCATAATGTTGCGAGCCGAACATGGAGCCGGTGCGTCCAAAACCGGTGATCACTTCATCGGCGATTAGCAGCACGTCGTGCTTCTTCAGCACCGGCTGGATGGCCTCCCAATAGCCTTCCGGCGGCGGGGTGATACCGCCAGTGCCAAGCACCGGTTCAGCGATGAAACCGCCGACATTGTCAGGCCCAAGCTGTTCGATGAGCTGGTCGAGCTCAACAGCCCGGCGCGCGGAGAATTCCCGCTCGGTCTCGCCAGGATGGGCGCCCCAATAATGATGCGGCACGCCGGTATGGGTGATCTGCGGCAGCGGAAGGTCCATGTGATCATGGTAGAAGCTCATGCCGGTCATCGAACCGGAGACGACGCTGCAGCCGTGGTAGCCGCGCTCGCGTGAGATGATCTTCTTCTTTGTGGGCTTGCCGCGGAGGTTATTGTAGTACCAAACGAGCTTCGCCTGAGTCTCGTTGGCGTCGGAGCCGGACATGCCGTAGAACACCTTGCTCATCTTGCCCGGCGCCATCTTCACCAGACGGTCTGACAGGATCGCCAGTTCGTCGGTCGTGTGGGCGGCATAGGAGTGGTAATAGGCAAGCCGGTAGGCTTGGCGCGAGATCGCCTCGGCCACCTCGGTTCGGCCATAGCCGACATTGACGCAGTAAAGGCCGGCAAAGCCATCGATGAGCTGATTGCCGTAGGCGTCCTGGATGTGGATACCCTTGCCCGTTTCGACAATCGTCGGCTCGCCAAGCTTGCCGCTGGCAAAGTCCTGCAGCTGCGTGAACGGATGCAGGACCGAGTTGCGGTCCTTCTCGGCGATGTCCTTGATGTTGATGGTCATTCTGACCCCTTCCGTAGCGCGATGGAGTGAAGCGGCTGAAGCCAGCGTGATATGCTCCGCTGATTTCCCGCATCTATATTCGATGGTTCAATGTGCTGCGAAATTGATGCCGATTGACGGCGGATATAATGCCACCTATGCAGGAATTCTGCGAATTTTAAAGCTAGCTGCAGGATTTCACGACCATGGAACTCGACCGCGCGGACATCGCGCTTCTAAACGCCGTTCAAAAGAACAACAAGCTCACGTCCGAGGAACTGGCAGAACGAGCACATCTTTCACCGACAGCCTGCCAGCGCCGGCTCAAACGCTTGCGGGCCGAGGGCGTCATCGAGGCTGACGTTTCAATCGTGTCGCCGAAGGCAGTCGGCAGGCATGTGACGGTCGTCGTCCTGGTATCCCTCGAGCGAGAGAGGGCTGACATTATCGATCGCTTTAAGGCAGCAATCAAAAACACGCGCGAAGTCATGATCGGCTACTATGTAACCGGTGACGCCGACTTCCTGCTCGTCGTTACGGCAAAAGATATGGAGGATTACGAGCAGTTCACGCGTCGTTTCTTCTACGAGAACAATGATATTAAAGGGTTTAAAACAATGGTTGTCATGGACCGCGTGAAGGCTGGATTTGCCTTTCCGATCGAAGACTGAGAGTGTTTGGTCGACTAGGCCAAGGTGTCGTCTTCTCTTGCGCCGCACTCGTCAAGGCTTTTTTCCCTTCTCGCCAGATGCGGCGTGGCGCATGTCGACGATGCGGTGCGTGACGTGGTGCTGACGATCCATTGGAAGGGCGGTCAGCATTCGGAACTCAAGGTCCGTAAGCCTCAGACCGGTGAACACGGTTGTGCCACCACTGAGGATGCCCTGGCGGTGATGCGCAGCATGGCTGGTCGCTGGTCCGATGAACATATCGCCGCGTCGCTTAATCGAATGGGCATCCAACGGGGCAAGGAAAAACCTGACCGCGCATCGGGTCGTTTCTGTAAGGCGGGTACGTGCGATCCACGCGTACAAATCAGCCGACAAAGACGGCGAATGGCTGACCATGACCGAGGCTGCGGCGGCATTAGGCGTAACTAACCATCGAATACGCCATCTGACAAAGATGAAGGTGTTGTCCGCTGAAGAGGTGGTTCGCGGTGCGCCGTATCAAATTAGGGTCAGCGACCTGGCTTCTGCGAGGGTCCAAGCCGCGATAGCCCGAAAGGGCCGCCCGTGTCGCATTGCTGACATGGAGACGCTTCCAATGTTTACAGATACTGAGAGAAGGAGTGCACAATGACTCAGGTCCGGCAATCGGCCTGATGGATCGCTCGATAGTGTTGGAGTCGATCTCGATCCGGCCATCGTCGATAAATCTTGTCAGCCCGTCCCAGCGTGACAGGGCATAACGGATCGCCTCGGCCAGTTTTGTCTTCTGGAGGCCAAGCTCTTCGCGTAGCCAAGGAGCGAGGCTATCGGTGATCGGACGGCTACTTTCTTGCCGAGCGGTGCTGCGCTCTTTGTGCGTGCGACCACGTATCTCATCTTCGATCTTGTAGAGTTCAGCAATGCGTCTGAGTGCCTCGGTGGCAATGGGTGCGGGACCGGCGGCTGCCAGCTCGTAAAAGCGCCGACGGACATGCGACCAGCAATATGCCAGAGATACGGTGTTCTTGGCAGTCAACGGGCGATAGCCGCTATAGCCGTCTACCTGAAGAATGCCGACGAAGCCTCGAGATGGGCCATCGGACGCTCGGCTTTGCGATCCGGCGCGTAGACATAGACGACGCCGGGCGGATCGGTTCCCTGCCAAGGCCCGTCATCGCGGGAATACGCCCAGAGCTGGCCGGTCTTGGTCTTGCCCCGTCCCGGATCCAGCACGGGTGCTGTCGTTTCGCTACTCGCGCCTGATGCCGCAGCGATTAGCCCGTGGCCCGTGAGCGGACCGGGCTGCCATGCCTCTCCGAGTGCTGCTGTGCTGGATAGTCAGAGTGTCAAAACCATGAGAGCGGCGGTCCGCACGGCTATGCTGCGGGCAAAAAGATCAAAGGCTGCCAGCGACAATAATGGTCGATATGGACGGACGCGGGCACAGCAACGATGTCGTTCGGGGGAAGGAAATTCCGTTCCATGCACAGCGGGCACTCCTGCGACTTTTAGAGCCCTCCCATGCAAAGATATTTCATTTCGAGGTAGTCTTCTAGGCCATGCCACGAGCCCTCGCGTCCTATCCCGGATTGCTTGATGCCGCCAAATGGCGCAGCCTCCGAGGACATACGCCCCGTGTTGATGCCAACCATGCCATATTCCAACGCTTCAGCGACGCGCCAGACCCGCTTGAGGTTGGAAGCGTAGAAGTAGGCCGCCAGGCCGTAAATGGTGTCGTTGGCTTCGCGGATCACGTCGTCGGAGTCCTCGAAGCGGAAAAGTGGTGCAAGCGGGCCGAACGTCTCGTCCTGCGCCACAAGCGTCGTTTTCGCAACGTCCGTAACCACAGTCGGTTCGAAGAATGTTCCTGAAGTTCCAAGCCGACGTCCGCCGCAGCGAACCCTTGCCCCCTTCTGCACCGCATCGGTGATGTGTAATTCGATCTTTTCGAGCGCGTTCCCGTTGATCAATGGACCAATCGTCACATCAGGATCAAACCCGTCTCCGACCTTAAGCAATCGCACGCGCTCAGTGAACTTCTCGGCAAATTCAGCATAGACCCGCGACTGAACGTAAATCCGATTGGCGGATACGCAAGTCTGTCCAGCATTGCGAAACTTCGCTTGGATCGCTCCCTCAACCGCAGCATCGATCTCGGCGTCATCGAAGACAATAAAAGGGGCATTGCCGCCGAGTTCGAAGCTGATTCGCTTAATTTGGTCAGAGCACTGGCGCATGAGCAGCCGGCCGACCTCTGTCGAACCGGTAAAACTAATTTTCCGCACCTTAGGGTTGACGCATAGTTCGCGACCAATCGCATCACCTTCTGACGCATAGACCAGGTTCAAGACGCCGTTGGGGAAGCCAGCCAGCTTTGCCAAGTTGAACATAGCCGCAGCAATCAATGGCGTCTGCTCAGCGGGTTTGAGGACGACGGTACAACCGGCTGCAAGCGCCGGCGAAATCTTGCGCGTCACCATCGAAGCTGGGAAGTTCCAGGGAGTGATCGCGCCGACCACCCCGATCGGCTGCTTGATGACCAGCATTCGGCGATCAATCGACGGACCCGGGATGGTTTCGCCGTAAATGCGGTTGGCTTCCTCGGCATACCATTGCACATAGGCCGCCGCATGCGAGATCTCCGATTTGGCCTCTGCCAGCGGTTTTCCCATCTCCGCGGTCAGGATCGCTCCGAGATCGTCGCTATGCTCAATCATTAATTGGTGCCAGTTCCACAACACATCCGATCGTGCCCGAGCAGTCAGCCCAGCCCAGGCCTCTTTCGCGGCGTGAGCTCTTTCAATGGCGAACCGAGCATCCTCGGCACTCATGTCCGGTACTTCGGCCAGCAATTCTCCCGTGGACGGATTGAGCACGGCAAATCTTCTGCTTAGCCCTGCAGTCGAAGAACAACGGTCATTGGCAAGACCAAGGAATAGCTCCGGTCGGTTCAGGTGGCGCGTCAATGCTGTCGTTAGGGTCATTGCTCTTCCTACTCCCGATTGTGCACCCAGCCGTCTGTATTTCCGTCTGTCCAGAACGACAAAACTGGAGCGATGACGTCAGCGCCCTGGCTACATGCCTTACTGTCGTGGTCGGTCAAATCAGGGAAATGACAGCTTCGATCTCGACCTTCGCGCCTTTTGGGAGGCCCCTTACCTCGTAGCATGCGCGAGCGGGAAAGGCGGTCGAGAAAAAGCTCGCGTAAACGCGGTTGACGTCAGCGAAGTCACCCAGATCGGTTAGCAAGACGGTCGTCTTGATTGTCTTTGACAGTTCCGTACCGGCGGCCCTCGCGATCGCCTGAAGGTTTCTGAGGCACTGCTCGGCCTGCTCTACGGCGTTTGCGGAATTGAATTCGCCTGTGGCCGGATCAATTGGCAGTTGGCCCGAAACAAAGAGTAGATCGCCGGCCTTGATTGCTTGTGAGTATGGGCCGACGGCTCCAGGAGCGTCGGTCGTCGAAATTTGTTCAATCAAGGTTTTATCCTCCGTGAGATTTCTGACAGTGGCTTAAAGCGTAGCGGCTAACCGCCAGGTCAGTTGCGTCGATTTCGGGCTTTCGACCGGACACGAGATCAGCGATGACCCGGGCTGAGCCAAAGCTCATCGTCCAACCGAGTGTGCCGTGTCCGGTGTTGAGGAAGAGGCCCGCGATCTTGGTGGGACCAATCGCCGGCGTTCCATCCGGAGTCATCGGGCGAAGACCCGACCAGAATGTCGCCTCTTTTGCATCACCACCGGGAAAAAGATCCATGACGGAATGCTCGAGGGTGCTCCGGCGGGCTAGGCCGAGGTCGTTCGAATAGCCGGAGATTTCTGCCATGCCCCCGACGCGGATACGGTCACCAAGACGCGTGATCGCGATCTTGAAAGTTTCGTCCATGATCGTCGATTCCGGCGCCCGCGAGGAGTCAGTGATGGGGATAGTCAGGGAGTAGCCCTTGACCGGATAGACAGGGAGCTTGATGCCGTGGCATTTGAGAAGCAACGGAGAGTAGCTGCCAAGTGCCACAACAACTGCATCTGCTGGCAGGGTTCCCCATTTGGTCACAACGCCACGCACACGGCCGGCCTCGATATCCAAGCCCTTAATCTCCGTACTCCAGGAAAACCGGACGCCAAGCTGCTCTGCCTTTTTGGCCAGTTCGTTGGTGAACTTGAAGCAATCGCCAGTTTCGTCCTTCGGCGTCAACAGGCCACCAACGATCTTCTCGCGGACATGTGCGAGCGCCGGCTCAGTGCGAACGCAGGCATCACGATCGAGTACCTCGTAGGGAATGCCGTCGGCTGCAAGCGCCTCGACGTCCTTGGCGGAGGCATCGAGCTGTACCTGCGTGCGGAAGAGCTGCAGCGTGCCCTGCATACGTTGGTCGTATTCGATGGCAGTCTCTTTGCGCAGGGCAGCGAGGGAGATACGACTGTAGTCAGCCAGCCGTAGCATGCGGCTCTTGTTGATAGCATAGCGCTCGGAAGTGCAGTTCGATAGGATCTTTAAAAGCCATGACAGCATGGCGCCATCGATCTTTGGCCGCAGGATCAGCGGCGCACGTTCCATGAATAGCCATTTCAAAGCCTTCATCGGAATTCCTGGCGCTGCCCAAGGCGAGCAGTATCCGAAGGAAACTTCGCCTGCATTGGCGAAGCTTGTCTCAAGCGCCGGACCTTTCTGCCTGTCGATAACGGTTACCGTGTGACCAGCTTTTGCCAGCTGGTAAGCGGAGGTGACGCCAACAATGCCGGCGCCTAGAACGATGACCCTCATAATGTCCCCATGGATGCAACGGCCATAGCCTTTTCCTCTCGATGCAGCCGTATCAGTGGTTCATTCTTACGGATGTTCATTCGGAGTGATTCTGGAAATCGAGGTGTGGCAACTCCAGTCTGCGAAAATTCCCTCCGGATGGACAACCTCAAAGCTCACTTCCAGCCGACAATGGCATCCTCGAGATGGCGACTGCGATAAAAAAGGACCGGTGGCACCGGAATTTTCGTCAATGGATAACAGTTGGACGATATCATTCAGGCAACGTTCGAAATCCAGTTCAAAAGAGCAGTCTTCGGTGTTGCACCGACCAGCTTATCGACAAGTTCGCCGCGCTTGAAGATTGCAAGGGTCGGAATAGACTCCACACCAAATTGCGAGGCGAGTTCTGGGTTCTCATCGACATTCAGCTTGGCGAATTTGACCTTGCCTTCCGATTCGACGGCGATTTCCTCGAGCACCTGAGCAATCACTATGCAGGGGCCGCACCAAGCGGCCCAGAAATCGACCACGACCGGTTTTTCGGATTCCAGAACTTCTGATTGAAAGCTCTCTTTATCAACATTGCAAATAGACATGGGCGACTCCTTGAAATTGGGGTGTCATGTGATTGTGCGATCTCAATGTGATGATGTCGCCGCTCCTTTCTGTCATGAGTAGTACATCTGGAACTCAACCGGGTGCGGGGTTGTCTCTAAAAGAGTAACCTCTTCCATTTTCAGCTTGATATAGCTGTCGATGAAATCATCGTTAAAGACGCCACCGGCCTTGAGGAAGGCGCGGTCGTCGTGGAGACTGTCAAGAGCTTCGCGCAACGATAGAGAGACGGTCGAAATTTTTTCCTTTTCGTGCAGTGGCAGATCGTAGAGGTCTTTGTCGATCGCTGGACCTGGATCGATCTTGTTCCTGATGCCATCGAGACCGGCCATTTGGATGGCGGCGAAGGCGAGATAGGGGTTGGCGGCCGGATCCGGGAAGCGGACCTCCACACGCTTTGCCTCCGGATTGGAGCCGAACGGAATACGGCAGGCGGCCGATCGATTGCGGGCCGAATAGGCAAGCAACACAGGTGCTTCGTAACCCGGGACGAGACGCTTGTAGGAATTCGTTGACGGGTTGGTGAAGGCGTTGAGCGCTTTGGCATGCTTGATGATGCCGCCGATATAGTACAGGCAGCTCTCCGAAAGGCCGGCATATTCGTCGCCGGCAAATATCGGCTTGTCGCCCTTCCACAGCGATAGGTGCACGTGCATGCCCGAGCCATTCACGCCAATGACCGGCTTCGGCATGAATGTCGCCGTCTTGCCGTAACGTTCAGCGACATTGCGGACGCAGTATTTGAAGATCTGCACCTCGTCGGCGCTGCGAACCAGGGTCTTGAACTGCGTGCTGATCTCGTGCTGGGCAGGAGCCACTTCGTGGTGGTGCTTTTCCACTGTCACGCCCATCGATCTTATCTGTGCTGACATCTCGCTGCGCATTTCTTGACCAGAATCCTCCGGCGGCGTTGACAGATAGCCGGCCTTGGTCTGGATGCGGTGGCCGAGATTCCCTCCTTCGTAAGACTTATCACTGTTGATCGGCAGCTCCGCGGAATCGAGTTTGAAGCCGGTGTTGTAGGGGTCAGCCTGGTACTTAACGTCGTCGAAGACGAAGAACTCGGGCTCGGCACCCACATGCACCGTGTCGGCGATTCCAATCGACCGCACGTAATTCTCAGCCTTTTCGGCTATGGCGCGTGGGTCGCGGTTGTAGCGCTCACCCGTGACAGGTTCGAAAATGTTGCAGATGATCGTCAGCGTGGGTACCGAGAGGAACGGATCCATTTGGGCGGTCGTCGGATCTGGAATAAGGCCCATGTCGGACTCGTTGATCGCCTTCCAGCCGTCAAAGGACGAACCGTCTATCATTAAACCTTTAGTCATTGTGTCCGAGTCGATTATTGCGACGTCGTATGTGATGTGCTTCAACTTGCCGCCTATTTCCGTGAAGCGGAAGTCGATTTCTTGGACGTCGTTGTCTTTGATAAGCTTGAGCAGCCTTTTTAGCGGGTCCATGTTTGGTCCTTCGCCGCGTCGATCAAAGTCAGCTTAACCCGTTGAAGCGGGAGCATTTTCAGTAGGCTCGATGTCGGGACGATTTCTCCTCTTGCCTGTCCACCAATCTGTGCAATTTCGATGCCGAACGGAAAACGCTTGTGAAAACAGCACGTTAACTTTCTGTGACGATATTTATGGCCGACATTGTCGGACAAAACCAAACGATTTTGTCGCTGCCACTTCCGTTCACTTGGTTTCCCTCTTCACCAGCAAGCGGCCTTGGCCTCGCGGAATACACTTGCGGAACTTCAGACGGTATTCGGCCCAGTTGTCGAGAATCTCAGTGGCGCGGGCCGAGCCCGTATAGTGCAGATGGTTGGAGATCAGCTGGTAGAGAAGCTCCTCGTCATGGCGCGTCATGTGTCCGGAGACGTCGACCCGTCCCTTGTGCATGAGATCACCGCCGTGATGGTGCAGCTTCTCCAGCATGTCGTCTTCCTCGGGCAACGGCTCGAGCTCGACCATCGCCATGTTGCAGCGGCTGGCGAAATCACCGGTTTCATCGAGCACGTAGGCGACACCGCCGGACATGCCGGCTGCGAAGTTGCGGCCCGTGGCGCCGAGCACGACGACGACGCCGCCGGTCATGTATTCGCAGCCATGGTCGCCGACACCCTCGACGATGGCGATCGCGCCCGAATTGCGCACGGCGAAACGTTCGCCCGCCACGCCGCGGAAATAGC
Organism: Rhizobium sp. NZLR10; assembly: GCF_019685125.1. Taxonomy (NCBI): domain Bacteria; kingdom Pseudomonadati; phylum Pseudomonadota; class Alphaproteobacteria; order Hyphomicrobiales; family Rhizobiaceae; genus Rhizobium; species Rhizobium sp. NZLR10. The sequence goes on from NZ_JABDWE010000009.1 coordinate 40,946, forward strand.
ACTCGCCCTCGGTCGCACCATAAAGCACGGTGTTGCCGACGATGATCGAGTCCTCGGCCACGATCCTTGAATTCTCCGGCGGCCGGATGATGATCTTGCCGCCTGAAAGCCCCTTGCCGACATAGTCGTTGCCGTCGCCGATCAGGTTGAAGGTGACGCCGCGTGCCAGGAAGGCGCCGAAGCTCTGTCCCGCCGTGCCGCGAAGCGTCACATTGATCGTGTCTTCCTTCAGACCGCGATGGCGATAACGCTTGGCGACCTCGCCAGAAAGCATCGCGCCCACCGAACGGTCGACGTTCTTGATGCCGACCTCGAAGGCGACGGGTGTCTTGGCCGTCAGTGCCGGCTGCGCCTGTTCGATCAGCACGCGGTCGAGAATGTCGTCGATCGGGTGCTTCTGCCGGCTCGTCCAGAAGGTCTCTTCCTTGGGAGCGTCAACCTTGTGGAAGATGCGGCTGAAGTCGAGGCCCTTGGCCTTCAAGTGCGACAGCATCTCGTCCTTCTCCAGCAGCTCCGAGGCGCCGATGATCTCGTCAAGCCGGGTGAAGCCGAGCGAGGCGAGGATTTCGCGCACTTCGTTGGCGACGAAGAAGAAGTAGTTGATGACGTGCTCCGGCGCACCCTTGAAGCGCTTGCGCAGCGCCGGATTCTGGGTCGCCACGCCCACCGGACAGGTGTTGAGATGGCACCCGCGACACATGATGCAGCCGGCGGCAATCAGCGGCGCGGTGGCAAAGCCGAATTCGTCGGCTCCAAGCAGCGCCCCGATGATGACGTCGCGGCCTGTCTTCAGGCCGCCGTCTACCTGCAGGGCGACACGTGAACGCAAACCCTTCAGCACCAGCGTCTGCTGGGTCCCGGCAAGGCCGATTTCCCAGGGGCTGCCGGCATGTTTCAGCGACGTTAGTGGCGACGCACCCGTACCGCCGTCGGAGCCCGAAATAGTAATATGATCGGCGCCTGCCTTGGCGACACCGGCGGCAACCGTGCCGACGCCAACTTCAGAGACCAGCTTGACCGAGACATCGGCGGCCGGGTTGACGTTCTTCAGATCGTAGATCAGCTGCGCCAGATCTTCGATGGAATAGATGTCGTGGTGCGGCGGCGGCGAGATCAAGTCGACACCCGGGGTCGAATGGCGGGTCTTGGCAATGGTCGCATCGACCTTGTGACCCGGCAGCTGGCCACCTTCGCCAGGCTTGGCGCCCTGCGCCATCTTGATCTGCAGCATGTCGGCATTGACGAGATATTCGGTCGTGACGCCGAAGCGGCCCGAGGCGATCTGCTTGATCGCCGAACGTTCCGGGTTCATCGAACCATTGGCCAGCGGTATGTAGCGGTCGGATTCTTCGCCGCCCTCGCCGGTGTTCGACTTGCCGCCGATCCGGTTCATGGCGATCGCCAGGGTCGTATGCGCCTCCCTGGAAATCGAGCCGAAGGACATCGCCCCCGTCGAGAAACGCTTGACGATATCGGCCGCCGGCTCGACCTCGTCGATCGATACCGGCTTGCGGCCGAGCGCTTCGGCGCTCTTGATCTTGAACAGCCCGCGGATCGTGTTCATGCGCAGCGCCGAATTGTTCAACATGTCGGCGAATTCGCGGTAGCGGTCCTCGGCATTGCCGCACGCGGCATGCTGAAGGGCTGCGACCGCATCCGGTGTCCAGGCATGGCTTTCGCCGCCTTTTTGTCGGGCATATTCGCCGCCGATATCGAGTGTCGTGGCAAGAAGTGGATCGGTACCGAAGGCCGCGTTATGGCGGGCGACGGTTTCCGCGGCGATCGCCTCGAGGCCGACGCCTTCGATCTTCGTCGCGGTGCCTAAGAAATACTTGTCGACCAGTTCCGACTGCAGGCCGATCGCATCGAAGATCTGCGCGCCGCAATAGGACTGGTAGGTCGAGATGCCCATCTTCGACATGACCTTGAGGATGCCTTTGCCGACTGCCTTGATGTAGCGGTAGACGACTTCGGAAAAATCCACTTCCTTCGGGAATTCGCCCTTGGCATGCATGTCGAGCAACGTGTCGAAGGCAAGATAAGGGTTGATCGCCTCGGCGCCGTAGCCGGCGAGCAGGCAGAAATGATGAACCTCGCGCGGTTCGCCGGACTCGACGACGAGACCGACCGAGGTGCGCAGTCCCTTGCGGATCAGGTGATGGTGCACGGCAGCTGTGGCAAGCAATGCGGGAATCGCGATCCGGTCCGGCCCGATCTGGCGGTCGGAGAGCACGATGATGTTGGAGCCGCCCTTGACGGCCGCTTCTGCGCGCTCACAGAGCTGGTCGAGCATCTCGGGCATGCCTTCGGCACCACGCTCGATATCATAGGTGAAATCGAGCGTCTTGGTGTCGAAACGGTCGGTCGAGCGGATCTTTTCAAGATCGCCATTGGTCAGGATTGGCTGGCGAACCTTGAGCCACTTGACGTTCGCCGCACCCTCGTGGTCGAGAATGTTCGGCCGCGGCCCGATGAAGGACTCCAGGTTCATCACCAGTTCCTCGCGGATCGGGTCGATCGGCGGGTTGGTCACCTGCGCGAAGTTCTGCTTGAAATAGGTGTAGAGCAGCTTCGACTTTTCCGACATCGCCGAGATGGGCGTGTCCATTCCCATCGAGCCGAGAGCCTCTTCGCCGTTAATGACCATTGGCTTCAAGACCGTCGCCAAGTCCTCCGCAGTGTAGCCGAAGGCCTGCTGGCGGTCGAGCAGCGACACGTCGCGGCGCAGCGCCCGCGGCTCCGCCCGCTTCAGGTCTTCGAGGATGAGCTGGGTGCGGTTGAGCCAGCTGCGATAGGGATGCGCTGTCGCAAGCTGCGACTTCACCTCGTCGTCGGAGATGACGCGGCGTTCTACCATGTCGATCAGCAGCATCTTGCCCGGCTGCAGGCGCCCCTTCTGGATGATCTTCTCCTCCGGAACCGGCAGCACGCCGGCTTCGGACGCCATGATGACGCGGTCGTCATCGGTGACGAGGTAGCGCGCCGGCCGCAGGCCGTTGCGGTCGAGCTTGGCGCCGATCTGCTTGCCGTCGGTGAAGGCGATGGCAGTCGGTCCGTCCCATGGTTCCATCTGTGCGGCGTGATATTCGTAGAAAGCCTTGAGTTCGGCGGCCATCGAGTGGTCTCCGGCCCAGGGTTCCGGGATTAGCATCATCATCGCATGCGCCATCGAATAACCGCCGCGCACCAGGAATTCGAGTGTGTCGTTGAGATAGGCGGTGTCCGACTGCCCTTTTTCGAAGATCGGCCAGAGCTTGGAGATGTCCTCGCCGAACAGCGACGAGGAGACCGAGGCCTGGCGGCGCGCCTCCATCCATTTGACGTTGCCGTTCACCGTGTTGATCTCGCCGTTATGGGCGATCATGCTGTAGGGATGCGCGAGCTTCCACGATGGGAAGGTGTTGGTCGAGAAGCGCTGATGCACCAGGGCGACCGCGCTTTCGAAACGCGGATCCGACAGATCCTTGTAATAGACGCCGACCTGATAGGCCAGGAACATGCCCTTGTAGACCACCGTCGCCGACGACAGCGATACCGGATAGAAATTGCTCTCCTCGCCGTCGAACTCGTCATAGATGCGGTTGGAGATCACCTTGCGCAGCGTGAACAGCCGGCGCTCGAACTCGTCGTTGTTTTCGGCATCCTCGCCGGCGCCGATGAAGACCTGCACATGATGCGGCTCGGTTGCGGCAATGGCCGGCGCCTTGGAGAGCGAGGAATTGTCGACCGGCACGTCGCGGAAGCCGATGAAGACCTGACCTTCCTCGGTAATGACGTCCTTGATCACCTTCTTGAAGTGCTCGATCTGCTTTTCATCGCGGGGCATGAAGATATGGCCGACGCCATATTCGCCGACCGGCGGCAGGGTGATGCCCTGCTCGGCCATTTCCTCGCGGAAGAAACGGTCGGGGATCTGCACCAGGATGCCGGCGCCGTCACCCACCAGCGGATCGGCCCCGACGGCGCCGCGATGCATCAGTCTCTCGAGCATGCCCAGACCATCCACGACGTTCCGGTGCGACCTATGGCCCTTTAGATGCGCGACGAAGCCGAAGCCGCAGGCATCACGCTCGTTCCGTGGATCGTAAAGGCCCTGGGCACGAGGCTTGATCGCATTGGCAGCAATCTTCTTGGCTGTCGGACTTGAGCTGAATGTTGGCATGACTTGGCCCTCTTCTGCTCCTCTTTCCCACCAGCGATGCTGGTGAGGAATATCAGCGGCAATCTCGCGTCGACGGACGGATGACACGTTTCAGCAAGATCAACACTATTGATCTAACGGTCCGGCGCCGGCTGGCGCTGACGCAAATCTCCTTTCCTAAATTCAGTGATATCATCTCGCGTGCAGTCCGAAACCTACTGGATCGGATAGGGACGAATCCGCTTGTGGCGCACGAAAACGCCAATACGGCTAGGAGTCCTGCCGCCGGCCATCCGCTGCAAAATGCAGACGAGACGGCTCGCACCCAGTAAACGTTCCCTCGCACAAGCGGCGGAGGCAATGCGAAGACGCGCTGGTATGCAGGCTGCGCAGCTTTGAAAGCGCTCTTTCTAAAAGTCACGGTCGTGGTCCGCTCTAAATGTCATGGACGTACTCTGTCCACTGTCGCTAGAAGCTTGCACTTTGAGGTGCCACGGGGAAGCTGACCAAGATTGGTCGCCAGGCGGGCGCCGCCACGTCGTAGTCGAGGAGGGAAATGGGGGAACCGGCACCGTTCGTAGGCTTTAGCTTCCGTGATAATTATTAATGAGAGCGTCATCAACGATTCCCTCTGTTATGAGTCACATCAATACAAATTTCCCTCCCATCAGCCGCTGGCGGGAGGAGCCCAACCTATTCGTCGTTTGTCCTAAATGGTGTGATTGACCAGGTGACTTCGTCAACAGCCCGCTGGAGGATCTCCTTCGTTAATACGAGGTTGGTTGACGCGGCGATGACATGTCCAAGAGTATCTGTATAGTCGCCTCTCCTGATGATCCGGGCGTTAGGTTTTACATGGAACTTCACATCGGCGACACCCTGGATAGAGGCCGCCCGGGCGCCGCCACTAATCCAATCTAACGTACCATCGCTATCAGGAACTAAATGCCGTACAATTGCAGTGCATGAATGCCGGCTGCGCAAATCCCATTCCTGGCCGATAACAACCTTTATATGCTCGTGTATGAGGTCGATACCGCAGGAGAGCTGAACCAGCCGAGGACTGGCGCCACCGGCAAGACGCGGATTGACTTCAATCACCACGGGCCCCTGCTTTGTCGATCGGAATTCAATGTTTGACGGTCCCCAGCCAAGCCCGAGACCTTCCAAACAGCGCCGGGACAGATCGACCACGCGATGATATTCCTCATTAGTCACAGGGGCCGGAACAACAGTCTCATGGAAGACGAAGTTCGGTGGGGGGCCGAATTCAGAAGCACCGATTGCAACGACTTCACTCCCCATTAAATTAGCACTGAAAAACGTTCCCCTTGCGAATTCTTCGACCAGTATCCTCGGCGTGGACCGCCAAGTGTGTTCCCCGCCCAGCAGATAGCTCGTATGAGCGGCCAATTCGGCGACATCGCGGCACAATCGAACGCCACTGCTGCCGCTTCCTTCAGCTGGCTTTAGAACTACAGGTAGGCCGATCTCTGCGGCTGCGTATTCTACCTCCTTTGCATCCATTGCTAAGCGATAAGCGGGCATCGGAATGCCTGCCTTTCTGAGCAACTGACGTTGATTGAATTTGTCGTTGCATCGATCGATTGAAGCAGGGTCCGGCCCCGGTAGACTGAAATGCCGGCAGAGTTCGCTGACTGTCACATAAATCGACTCGTCAAGTCCCGAGAAGCCAGTTATGCCAGCGATTTCATGGGTTGAACGCAGTATTGAACATTCATGAAGCAGAGCCTGGACATTGTCCGTGGCGACTGGGATGACCTCAGTGCCTTCCGCCTCGAGATATGCATACTGAGCTGGGTGAGCAGAAAGCGTGATTGGGTAAAGACCCAAACGCCGGGCTTCCTTCACGTACAGGTGGCCAATAGTTCTATGGCCCTCAACCAGAATAAGCGCTCTTTTGGCCAATGGCGTTGACCTCCATGGTTTCGATAGCACCCTCTGCAGAGGCTCTGGCGAGTATCGAAGCCTACGAGGTAGGAACGTGCCAGGCCATGCTAAAGTAGTGCTCGCTATAGCTTCAGGAGTCCGAATCGTGTTGCCGTCGCGACGGCGGCCGTTCTGGTTCGGACATCCAATTTTCGTAGGCAATTCTTCACATGAAAAGCGACCGTATTTTCGGAAATCCCCATGATCACGGCCGTTTCCCACGATGTCTTTCCCTGCGCTATCCACAGGAGACATTCTTTCTCGCGTGGAGAGAGGCTAGGAACACACTCCATGCCACCTTATCCATTTCGATTCGTTCCACCGATTGAGGGACGCCACAGAAGTGCCTGTTGACGTCGCCGCTTCTTTCGTTGCGAATATCGTGCCAACAGCGTCGAACGAGCCTCAGACGACATTGCCATTACTTTTCAACTGGTTACGGCATAAAAGCATGGAGGCAGGGCAACAGCGTCGTGTTTTGAAGTAGACAAACTCTACAGGATGCCTACCTCGCGGCATGGTTTGGTCCGGTGCCCGGTCAATTATTCGGCGGGAGGAAAGCCCGATCCCTCTGGGCCATAAGCAAGCAGGCAACTATGCCTTCACCGACTGATAAACCATGGCATAAGGTCATGCTTGATAACCTATCCCTCTAAGGATTTCCTTGGTCTTGACCGATGCCTTACGAGCGGGAACGCGCATCACTAAGCTGTCTGTCGCTTTGGGGACAAACCGGGCGCCGAGCGCGGCCACGTACCACAGACAAATTAGCTGTTGTCAGTCTCCAAAGTGGACGAAATCATTTGCAGCACCTGGTCTCGCGTCATCCAAAGGAGCCAATCATCATCATCGATGCCCTCGGCATCCAGGCGCAGGACCGAGCCATGCTGCTCTCGGTTCACGTAACCAGAACGACCAAGGACCCCTTTTGCCACATACCAGTCGGCAACCAGCGAATAAATGAAATCGGGCGCCCATTTAGCCCATGCCAATCCGAATGCGATGTGACCAATATAACTCATGAGGCCGCGGCCCCTAAAGTCTTCCCGCAGCCACAGATCGCCACGATATGCTACAACGCCGGTTATTCCTCGAGCACTCGGAGCGTAGCAGCGACATGAGGAGTATTGTCCCGCTTTCAAGACAGGATCCTTGAAGCAGGATTTTAGCGACTCGAGGTGCTCTGCAAGGTTCGTGTCAAGTAGATCGTCGACGCGCATTGCTTGGACATGTGCCACGGTTCCTTTTCTGTCCCGCCCGACGATCCAAAAAGCCTTTCCAGGGAAAAGATCGGAACAGTCTGGACGGAAGTTTGGATACGTGGGCCGCTTTCCGGGAAGTTTGCTGGTGATCCCCACATATTCCTCAAAGTCTTCGCCCATTGTAATGCTGAGACCGGATCGGCGTGCCAACTCGTTTGTTGCGCAGATATATTTTGATACATCGAGCGTCGTCACGTTTCCGTGCATGTCACTTCTCCTATTCACCAGTGTTTGCGGCGAAGATCGCTAGAGGGCATTTCGCCCAACAGATGAGTCGTCTGTTTGGTCACCCCTGCATTGCGGCGTAATCGGACACGCATGCCGCCGCGGTCTACGGCCTATAGCCACCGGGAGCCCAATCTCCGCTGAGCTGTCTATTTTCTTCGCAGCCGTCGACGAATATATCCGAGCTTCGCTACTTGGGAGATTGGCGACGGTCATCTGGTGATCAATATAAAGGCCAACAGGTTCGCTCATCGTTACCTCCTGAATATGAGTGAAGCACATGCGGCTTTCGACTAAGCCACGAGTTGGGCCCCTTCATCCACCTTGCCGCGAGATGAGGGACCTTCCTGGGCCTCTACGTTAAACATGAGGCCTGCGAGCCAGCTGCGAGGCGCCGCCGTCGGCGATGAGCATCTTCTGCTTCAAGTCCGCCACTCAGCAACATCAGTTTCCGCGACCGTAAGCCAACGCGTTTTCGAAGGAAGTTCATGTCTCGCTGACCCTGCATTGAGCCTCTGTCCGATTTTCGGCTCTTAGAGTCAGACGCTCGCGTGGACAGACAGGTCCAGAATGTCCAGACCACGCTGAAGCGTTTGCGCATCGATCGTCAGAGGTGGAAGAAACTTGATAACTTGGTCCTCTGCACCGCATCTCTCTACCACAAGCCCCTCATCAAAGGCTTTGCGAACGATCCTTTCGGCCACATTGCCTTCAGCGCAGTCGAGCGCCAGCATCAGGCCTCTTCCGCGGACGGATAGATTGTGATTTTGGGTGCTTTGCGCGATCTGCCGCAGGCGCTCGCTCATGTTGCTTCCTTTTTCCATGACATCGTCAGATAGATTTTCATTTGCCCAGAACTTTCTCAAGGCGCCCGTCGCTGTCACGAGCGCAAGGTTGTTGCCTCGGAACGTCCCGATGTGCTCTGCCGGCTGCCATACGTCCAACTCCGGCTTGAGCAGCAAAAGAGACAGCGGCAGCCCAATGCCACTCAGCGACTTCGAGAGAACGATTATGTCGGGCGATATACCGGCGTATTCAAAGCTGAAGAAACTGCCGGTTCTCCCACATCCTGCTTGAATGTCGTCAACGATGAGGAGAATGTCGTTCTTTCTGCAAATTCGCTCGACCGACCGCAGCCACTTCTCGCTCGCGACGTTTATGCCCCCCTCGCCTTGAACGGTTTCCAAAATGATGGCTGCTGGCAGATCTATGCCGCTGCTTGCATCCGAAAACACTTTGTCCAGGTACTCCGACGTGTCTGTTTCAGGCCCGAAGTAGCCGTCATAGGGCATGAATACGGCGCCGGCTGGAGGAAGGCCTGCCGCATCGCGGTAGTAACGATTACCTGTCACCGCAAGCGCGCCCAGGCTCACTCCATGAAAGCCGTTGGTGAATGAAATTATGTTATGCCGTCCAGTGACTTTGCGTGCGAGCTTCAAGGCAGCCTCCACGGCATTGGCGCCGGTCGGGCCGGGGAATTGAAATTTATATTTCAAACCACGCGGGCGTAAAATTGTGGCATTGAAAAACTCCATAAACTCTCGTTTAGCTGACGTAGCCATGTCCAATCCATGGATTATTGCACTCGATTTCGTGTATTCTACCATGGCATTTATCAACTCGGGATCGTTGTGACCGTAGTTGAGAGCACCCGCGCCGGAGAGAAAGTCGATGTATTTGCAGCCCTTCTCGTCCTCGATAATGGCTCCGACGCCCCTCCTAAATACGGTAGGAAAGGATCGCGAATACGACCTCACGTTCGACTCGAGATTTTCGAACACAGAAAGCGAGTTGGAGTTGTTGTCAGGGAACACGATCTTACTCCTTTTTAACCGCTGCAATTTCGGTCTGCTGTCCGAGCTAGGGTCCGATCGGAATTCCGGCTCGGCTCAACGGTGATGACTTGCAACCTTCGTCCGGCCCATTTCTTTCAAGTTTCGTGCCAGTCAGCTTCTTTATAGACGACCCATATTATTCACTGCTATGCCAGCTATTCAGGCGCCCAAATACGGGGCCGAGAAATGCAGGCATGTCGCTGAACCAGCAAAGACAATGTCGTACATCGTGACGCCTATGCACGGTTAACCGCTTGTGGCGCGTGGAACTCATGTGCGAGTCGTTTATCTTTATGCTGTGATCACTTTGAATCGGCAAAGGAGGGGTTGACCAAAGCATTCAGTCGTTGTTTATCGATCGCGGTTCGTCACCTGCCTAGAAGTGACCACGCTTGCCTTCGCCAGCCACTACAATCCGTCAAAACTATCGGCGTGGTGGCGGGTCGGCATTGCGATCGAGCGCACCAAGCTGGTTTAAGACCCGCTGCCCAGGCATCGCCTCTTTCCACCCTAGCAAAGCAGCTCCGCGCGAACTGCTTCGTGGCACTTGTACTCGGCTAATGTCTTCTGCAATCGGGCTAGCCGCTTCACTTCGTCTTGGATGGGCAACCCCTTTACCAAAGTCACAGTCATTTCGAACAACTCCACTGCCACGATGTTGTTGCCGATCTCATGGAAGAAGTAGGCCATGGCCTGATAATACTCCGCTCTTGAGTGGGCATTTTCCCACTGGCACAGTGTCAGCATGTGCTCGGAGAGCGCCTTGCCCATCGACAAGCGTTCACCAAATGGAAATCGCGAGTAGTCATGCGATGAGTCAAAGAGTTGATGCATCGCTCCAAGAAGCCAGTCTTTTGAGTCCTTCTCAATTGCAAGGCGGACAAATTTGCGTAGCATCAGGCAGGCGGCCTCCATGTCTTGCAATTCGTCAATCAATATGTCTGCATATAACTGGAATAGGTAGAGGCTGTCCGGCATAACACTGATGCCATCTTGTAGTAGCGACAGTGCCGTCTTCCAATCCTTAGCCTCTATCGCCGCCCAGATGCGATCGATCAATGATTGTCCAGCGGCATCCATTTCGTTCTCCTTTGTCAGATCGTTCGCTTCTTGCTGGTGCGCCAGCTGCGTCAAAATGAGGGAACTTTGCCGTTAGCCACATGTACAGGTGGGTGAGCTCTAGCCGTCAGCGGTCGCAGCTTCCTCATCTGCTGCAACGCCGATACCCTCCAACCCATGTTCCGTATTTCTCCGGCACCTGCTCCAGGCGGGCCAGTGCCGGTATGCAGACACGCACGAGGAAAGGATCCGGGGATGTGCATAATGCCGCGCTGGAAGGTCGAAAAGAGATCGCCTCGCAGCCAGTCCTGCGCTTTAATCGACGGAGCCAATCCGCAATCAACCATATCTGCGCTCCACTGCGTTATGGCGCTTGGTGCTCTATGACGGGGACGGTCTTGGCACCTATGAGGTCGAGCGGCCTTGATTGGATCAATCATGCCCGTGAAACATCAACAGCGCCTATGCGGCGTGGCTTTGCGTTGGCTTACGTCAAGCGCTTTCCGCACAACGTCATCAAGGTCTATCGGGTGGACAGAGGCGACCTTTCCGCCGCGGTCGAGAACGAACGAGTACGGCACAACAGAATGGATCGGGTCCATCCAGAGGCTGTGAATTTGACCTGTGAAATCGACCCCTACTCGAAAATTGAGATTCGGGCAGGTTTGGTTTAGCCATGCGTTCACATAAACACGAGCCGCAGCCGCCGTTGTAGGCCATTTGATCACGATGCCGATGACCTCAAGACCATCAGTCCGGTATTTTTCCTGCAACTGCACGAGATCGGGCATTATTTCCGCGCAGCCTCCGCGGGTGGCCGTCAGAAACACGAGAATGTAAACATTGCCTGGCTGGAAGGTCTCGAGAGGCCTGCCACGAACCCAGCCCACATCAATGATCGAAGGCGCTGAGTCACCTACCTTCACATCAACCATGCTTGGTGTTCCTTCACGTGTTCAAAACCAAATGCGGTTACCCCGCACTGCGGATGTGTCGGCCGTTCCGCCACTTCGCAATAGCTCTCAAGATTCGTGCCAAGCAGGCCGATTTAGCTGGCGAGCAACAATTTCGCTGCCATTTCAGCTAACTGACGAAAAATTCGGAATTGAGGAAGAACAACGCCTGTCACGTAACCGACAAAGGTGGGCGACAATGCCTTAACTCGTGACCTACTCCAACTAATTAGGCCATTTAGAATTTGCCAGTTACGATCCCTAACGGGGCGAAGTAATCATTCGACGAAGGCCTTGAGACAAAGATCTGTTCTGAAGCTGGACGCCACTGAAACGCGGAACAATTCTGAACGATCTACATCCGGCTAGTGCCCTTGAAGAAAAGTAAGCCACTTCGAAGGACGGATGCCACGTTGAAGCGCATTCGAGAAGATCCGTACTCAATAGGACCGCGCCACACGACGTTCGTCAGAACGTGGCGCCTTCTTCGTCGTCGAGTGGTCATGATTGCTGACCGCGTGAGCAGGGGCGAGAGCTTCGTTGACATCACTGCCACTATCATGACCGACAGCAGAGCAGGAAGTTAACTTTATGTAGGGGACCAGTCGAGGCGCGAATGACGTCTTCCTTGTGAAGTAGACCGCTCGCCGTGGCGCAGTCGAGCCTAGATAGCATGATCATGATCATCATCAATATCCACCGAAGACAACTCTTTAGGGGAAGCGATCAGAATTCGTTACGGCCGGTCTGGTGATGGGATAGAAACTGCTCTAACAATAGTCCGCTACACAAAATGAGACATCCTGTCGGTTGGTCAGATATTGCACAAAGGGCCGCACCGTTCATTGGCCCTCAGAGCGTGACAATCTATTTTCGACATTGTCATCACCTTTGTCGGTTACGTGACAAGCGCTCCTGTTTTCAATCCCGTATTCTACGCCCACATAACTGGATTCGCAGCTAATTATTGTTCGTCATCTCTATCGGCCCGCTTGGCACGAATCTTGAGAGCTATTGCGAGGCAGCGGAACGGCCTCCGCTTTTCGCTTTGCGGGATAACCGCATTGCTCGAACACATGAAGGAACGCCAAGCATGGCAGCTCTGCGTCAGATCGCATTCTATGGAAAGGGCGGAATTGGCAAGTCCACTACGTCCCAAAACACGCTAGCCGCCCTTGTGGACCATGGGCAGAAGATCCTCATCGTCGGCTGTGACCCTAAGGCCGACTCTACGCGCCTGATCTTGAACTCGAAGGCCCAGGATACGGTTCTTGATCTCGCAGCAACGAGAGGTTCGGTTGAAGATCTTGAACTCGAAGACGTGCTCAAGGTAGGCTATAAGGGTATCAAATGCGTGGAGTCTGGCGGCCCGGAGCCAGGCGTCGGATGCGCGGGACGCGGCGTTATCACGTCGATCAACTTTCTCGAAGAGAACGGCGCCTACAACGATGTCGACTACGTGTCTTATGACGTGCTCGGTGACGTTGTGTGCGGCGGCTTCGCGATGCCGATCCGTGAAAACAAAGCTCAGGAAATCTACATCGTCATGTCCGGCGAAATGATGGCCCTCTATGCCGCCAACAATATCGCCAGGGGCATTCTAAAATATGCTGCAGGCGGCAGCGTGCGCCTGGGTGGCCTCATTTGTAACGAGCGTCAGACCGACCGCGAACTCGACCTCGCCGAAGCGCTGGCTGCCAAACTCAATTCCAAGCTCATCCACTTCGTGCCACGCGACAACATTGTCCAACATGCCGAACTTAGAAAGATGACGGTGATCCAATATGCGCCGGACTCTCAGCAAGCGGCCGAGTACCGGACACTTGCCCAAAGAATACATGACAATTCGGGCAAAGGCACCATCCCGACCCCCATCACCATGGAAGAACTTGAGGACATGCTTCTCGATTTCGGGATCATGAAAACCGATGAGCAGATGCTTGCCGAACTTCAAGCCAGGGATGCCAAGTTGATAGCTGCCCAGTGATCACACTGACGCGCAGCGACACGCAAGGCGCCCGCCGTCCCGTGAGGGAGGTTTCGCCATGAGGCTTCATCCGGATTTTCTAAGGGGTAGTGTCAATGAGCCTCAAATACGATAATGACAGTGACTTCCATGCGAAGCTTATTGCAGACGTGCTGTCGCAATACCCGGGCAAAGCAGCGAAGCGCCGCAGTAAACACCTCAGCGTTGCAACGAGCGAAACGGACGCAAACGCGATCAGCGAATGCGAGGTAAAGTCGAACATCAAGTCTGTTCCAGGCGTGATGACGATACGCGGCTGCGCCTATGCCGGTTCAAAAGGTGTCGTCTGGGGACCAATCAAGGATATGGTTCACATTTCACACGGGCCTGTGGGTTGCGGTCAATATTCCTGGTCGCAACGTCGCAACTATTACGTCGGTCTGACAGGCATCGACACATTCGTGACGATGCAATTTACATCTGATTTTCAGGAAAAAGATATCGTCTTCGGTGGTGACAAGAAACTGGAAAAGGTCATCGATGAGATTGCTGAACTTTTCCCGCTAAGCAATGGCATCACCCTACAATCAGAATGTCCGATCGGTCTGATTGGCGACGATATTGAGGCCGTAGCGCGAAAGAAGGCCAAAGAACACGCGACGACCGTCGTGCCGGTACGCTGCGAAGGCTTCCGTGGCGTGTCGCAATCGCTTGGCCACCACATCGCCAACGACGCAATTCGAGATTGGGTCTTCGACAAGAAAGACATAAAATTCGATCCAGGTCCCTACGACGTAAATGTCATAGGCGACTATAACATTGGCGGCGACGCATGGGCCTCGCGCATCCTGCTCGAGGAGATCGGATTGCGCGTGGTCGGCAACTGGTCCGGAGATGCAACTCTCGCCGAAGTGGAGCGCGCGCCGAGAGCGGCACTCAACCTCATTCACTGCTATCGGTCGATGAATTACATCTCCAGGCATATGGAGGAAAAATATGGCATCCCTTGGATGGAATACAATTTCTTTGGACACTCCCAAATCGATGCCTCGCTGCGCAACATTGCCGAACACTTCGGGCCGGAGATCCAAGAAAAAGCCGAAAAGGTCATAGCCAAATACCAACCCCTCGTTTGGGCCGTAATCGACAAATACTGGCAGCGCCTTTCCGGCAAACGGGTGATGCTCTACGTCGGGGGATTGCGTCCTCGTCACGTCGTCACCGCCTATGAGGACCTCGGGATGGAAATCGTAGGAACCGGCTACGAATTCGGTCACGGCGACGACTATCAGCGCACTGGCCATTATGTAAAAGATGGCACGCTGATCTACGACGATGTGACTGGCTATGAACTTGAGAAATTCATTGAGGGAATTCGGCCCGATCTCGTCGGGTCCGGCGTTAAAGAAAAATACCCGGTGCAGAAAATGGGCATTCCATTCCGTCAGATGCACTCCTGGGACTATTCTGGTCCGTATCACGGTTATGACGGCTTCGCAATTTTCGCTCGGGACATGGACATGGCCATCAACAATCCAGTTTGGGGTCTCTACGACGCGCCCTGGAAAAATGACCGCATTTTGGCGGCGGTTGCTGGGTGAGAACATAGCGTTCGCGCGTAAACGCGCAACGGCTTAAACGACGCATGTTTCTGGACCGCCCTTGAGCCGCGGCCAGATCGAAAGAGGTGACCCTATGCCGCAGTCAGCTGAGAAAACTCTCGACCACGCGCCCCTATTCTGCGAGCCTGAATACAGGAAGATGTTGGCCAAAAAAAAGCTGAAATTCGAGTGCCCACACCCGGATCAGGTCGTGTCGGACCAGCGCGAATTCACGAAGAGCTGGGAATACCGAGAGAAAAACTTGGCCCGCCAAGCCCTTGTCGTCAATCCAGCCAAAGCCTGCCAGCCCCTCGGTGCGGTCTTCGCAGCGGCGGGATTCGAGCGAACGATGTCGTTCGTCCATGGCAGCCAAGGTTGCGTTGCCTACTATAGATCGCACCTATCGCGCCATTTCAAGGAGCCGTCATCGGTGGTCTCGTCATCGATGACAGAAGACGCGGCTGTTTTTGGTGGCCTGAAAAATATGGTCGACGGTCTCGCCAACACGTACAAGCTCTATAACCCGAAGATGATCGCGGTGTCGACCACATGTATGGCAGAGGTCATCGGAGATGACCTGCATGGTTTTATCGAAAATGCCAAAAGTGAAGGTTCGGTCCCGCGCGATTTCGATGTCCCCTTTGCCCACACACCAGCCTTTGTCGGCAGCCATGTCGATGGCTACGACAGCATGGTAAAAGGTGTGCTGGAGAATTTCTGGAAGGGCACCGCGCGAAGTGAAGCCACCGCTTCTATTAACATCATTCCTGGATTTGATGGCTTCTGCGTTGGGAACAATCGCGAATTAAAACGCCTGCTCGACTTGATGCAAGTGACTTACATGTTCATCCAGGACGCATCAGATCAGTTCGATACCCCCTCCGATGGTAACTTTCGTATGTATGACGGGGGGACCAAAATCAATGACGTGAAGGCGGCGTTGAACGCGGAGGGGACGTTGTCCCTGCAATATTACAACACTCGCAAGACGCTGGATTACTGCAGAGCCGTTGGACAAGCGACGACCTCCTTCCGCTATCCTCTTGGCGTCGAAGCTACCGACGAACTCCTGATGGCGATATCTGACATTTCCACGAGAGAAATTCCCGAGGTGATCCGTCTGGAGCGCGGGCGACTCATCGACGCGATGGCGGACAGCCAAGCTTGGCTGTATGGAAAAAAATACGCGATCTACGGCGATCCAGATTTCGTCTATGGGATGGCGCGCTTCATCATGGAAACCGGCGGCGAGCCAACCCACTGCCTTGCCACTAACGGCACCTCAGCTTGGGAGGACGAGATGAAGGAACTCCTCGCATCCTCGCCCTTCGGGAAGAATGCACAGGTTTGGCCAGGCAAAGATCTCTGGGCACTGCGCTCGCTACTTTTCACTGAGCCCGTGGATCTCCTGATAGGCAATTCTTATGGGAAGTATCTCGAACGGGACACCGGTACCCCACTGGTTCGGCTGACCTTTCCAATTTTTGACCGGCACCATCATCATCGATTCCCCCTCATGGGCTACCAGGGCGGACTGCGTCTTTTGACCGCGATCCTCGACAAGATCTTCGACAACCTCGATCGCGAAACAATGCACGCCGGTGTGACAGACTATTCGTATGACCTCACTCGCTAAGAGCGGCGGCCGGCCAGGCGGCCTATCTCTCAAACCAGATATGAAGGCAGACGAATGTCCTCGCCCAACGCCAAAATCAAAGATGCCTTCCACGAGCTAGCGAGTGAAAGGAGCGGCGGCAAGGGTCCTAAGGCGCGCCGAAAGAATTGCGCGAGGCCAATGGCCCCGGGAACGGCTGTCGGCGGTTGCGCTTTCGACGGCGCCAAGGTCGCACTGCAGCCGATTACCGATGTCGCGCATCTGATTCACGGACCGCTCGCCTGCGAGGGAAATTCCTGGGACAACCGTGGCACTGCCTCGTCAGGTCCAACACTTTGGCGCACGAGCTTCACGACTGATCTTACGGAAATCGACATCGTAATGGGCCACAGTGAACGGAAGCTCTTTAAAGCAATCCGGGAAATCAAGGAGGGGTATGCGCCCGCGGCAATCTTCGTCTATTCAACCTGCATAACGGCGATGATCGGCGACGACATCGGGGTTGTTTGCAAGCGAGCGTCGGACGAATTTGCGTTACCAGTGGTGCCGGTCAATGCGCCAGGCTTCCTCGGATCTAAGAACCTCGGCAACAAGCTAGCGGGCGAGGCGCTACTCAAGCATGTCATTGGTACCGTGGAGGCCGATGAACCAAGCGTTTGCGATATCAACATACTCGGCGAATTTAACCTCTCGGGTGAGTTCTGGCTGGTGAAGCCGCTCTTGGATAAGCTCGGCATCCGCGTCCGCGCCTGTATCCCGGGAGACGCGCGATACCTGCACGTCGCCTCCGCCCACCGCTCACGCGCAGCGATGACGGTGTGTTCGACAGCGTTCGTTGCTTTGGCACGTAAGATGCAGGAACGCTGGGACATTCCATTTTTTGAGGGCTCCTTCTATGGCATTTCCGGCACCTCGGAGGCGCTCCGGCGGATCGCCGATCTGCTTGTAAGGAAAGGTGCTGACCCCTCGCTTTTGCGTCGCACGGAAATCCTTGTAGCGGAAGAAGAGGAAAAGGTGTGGAAGAGGCTGGAAGCCTACCGACCTCGCCTTGAGGGCAAGCGCGTGCTTCTAAATACAGGCGGCGTGAAATCATGGTCGGTCGTCCATGCCTTGATGGAGATCGGCATGGAGATCGTCGGCACATCAGTCAAGAAATCGACGCTCGAAGATAGAGAGCGAGTGAAACAGACCCTGAAGGAGGGGAACCTCCTGTTCGAGTCGATGTCGCCGCGCGAACTTTTCTCGCTTCTACTCGAGAGAAAGGCTGACATCATGCTGTCGGGCGGACGCACCCAGTATATAGCGCTAAAGGCAAAACTGCCCTGGCTCGACATCAACCAGGAGCGTCATCACGCTTACGCTGGCTATGAGGGAATGGTGCAACTTGCTCGACAAATTGACCTGGCAATCCACAATCCGATGTGGCCGCAGGTGCGCGAGCCGGCGCCATGGGAGCCGGCCTTGGTCGTTTAAAAACGAGCTAAAAGAGAAGCGTAAGCGCGTCGAACCAAAACCGCGAGATCACTCGCAAAAAATCTTGAGGTCGTACTATGGCACGCGTCGTATCTCAAAATAAGTCGGCGGCGGTCAACCCCCTGAAGTCGTCTCAGCCGCTTGGTGCTGCCTTCGCCTTTCTGGGCGTCGACGGCGCAATACCTCTGCTCCATGGCAGCCAGGGATGTACGAGCTTCGCGCTCGCACTGCTCGTGAGGCATTTCAATGAAGCGATCCCGCTGCAAACGACGGCGATGAACGAAACCGCGATAATCGTCGGCGGCGCGGATCGTCTCGAAGAGGCAATTCTCAGCCTCAAAGCCCGCACAAGACCACGACTGATCGGGATATGCACGACCGCATCGGTAGAGGCCCGCGACGAGGATGTCGCCGGTGACGTCGAAAACATAAAACGCAAGCGGGCGATAGAACTTGTGGGCACCGAAGTGGTACTCGCCAACACGCCGGACTTTGACGGCGCCATAGAGGAAGGTTGGTCTAAAGCTGTTACCGCCATGATCGAGGCAATAACACGACCTGAAAAGCAGTATCGAGATGCAGGCAAGATCGCGATCTTGCCTGGCTGCAACTTAACAGTTGCTGATATTGAACATTTGCGCGAGACGGCCGTAAGCTTCGGGCTCGATCCGGTTATCCTTCCCGATGTGTCGGGAGCGCTCGACGGGTCCATCCCCGAAGAATGGATGCCGACCACATATGGCGGCACGAAAGTGCAGGAAATCCGCGATCTTGGTACTGCGATGCAGTGTATCGCAATCGGTGAGCATATGCGGCGACCGGCTGAAGCGCTACAGAGACTGACCGGCGTCCCATACGTCCTGTTTAGATCGCTAACGGGCCTAGAGAACGTCGATCGCTTTATTCGCGTGCTTGCCGCTCTGTCACGGAAACAGGCGCCGCTCAACGTCCGCCGCAATCGAATGCAGCTGCAGGATGCGATGCTCGACGGACATTTCCATATGGCAGGCAAGAAGATCGCAATCGCCTCCGAGCCGGATCAGCTTTTCCAGTTCTCCAATCTTTTTACTGCCATGGGTGCGGAAATTGCGGTCGCAGTCGCCACGACCGGCACTTCGAAGGCACTCGAGATGGTACCGGCCAACACCGTCAAAGTCGGTGATCTCAGCGATCTGGAGAGTCTCGCCGCAACGGCCGATCTTATCGCCACACACTCGCACGGCCGGGAAGCTGCCAAACGCCTCGGCGTTCCGCTGATGCGGCTTGGTTTGCCAATTTTCGACCGCGTCGGCAGCCAGCAAAAGCTTACAATATTATACCGGGGAACCCGCGATGTGATCTTTGACCTCGCAAACATCATTCAGGCCAACCACCCTCCGAACCCACGGTCCAGTTGACCCAACCGACAGGCGGGAATCGCAAATGAGATCAATTCGTCGCCTCTCACTCTTCAATGGGAGACTCCAGCAACAGCGGCCGAAACTGCCGGCAGGCGCTCTGCGAATTGCGATCGTCACGCAAGATATGAAGGGACTGACAGCGCGGTTTGCATCGGTCAGACTATTTGCCACCTACGACGAGACAAGCGACACGTGGACCTTCGTGGAAGCCGCCGGGATCGAGAATATCTCCGACAAGATCGAAAGACATCGAAGCGAAGGTGAGGCTGCGCTGGGCAAAGATTGTAGACAGCTGCCAACTCGTTTTTGTCTGGCAATCGGCGGGCCTTCGGCTGTCACATTTGCCATCGGCAGAACTCGCTAAATTGGAGGAATCTATGACAAGCTCATGCGTGACTCGCGACGGATCCCAATGGATGCCGGAATATTTGAATTCGATCAACCCTGCGACCTGCATTGGCTGCGGTCGCTGCTTCAAGGTCTGCTCACGCGAGGTCATGCATCCCTACGGCATCGATGAAGCAGGCGACATGCTCGGTGCCTGCGATGGCGAGGACGACTTTAATGGTGAACTCAGTCGGGTCATCATGGTCATTGATTATCCCGGCCGCTGTATCGGCTGCGGAGCGTGCGCCCGCGTCTGTCCAAAGAACTGCCAGACTCATATCGCCGTTGATCATCTTTCACCGCACGAATCTTGAATTCCGTTCCGAGCGCTAGAAGCCGCCGGCACCGTCCAAATTGCGTGACTATCGCATCGGTTCGAAGACGTGGAGAAGGCCGCATGGCAGCTTCCTGAAAGCAAATCCGGCTGGCGACGCGAAGACCTTTCTAGGCGTCCAATCTGCCATTCGGAGGCAATTATTGCAGGAAACACCAGGTCGAAAGTCCAACGATCTGAAGAGAGGAGGCATTGAACTGTGCATCAAGCCGCGACGACAGACTTCCAGTTACATCCTTGGGCGGCCGAAGCGAGCTTCGAATATTGAAAGCAAGATCCAACCACGAGCGTCTAAATGAGGTACTCATGAGACCATTAGATATTTCTATCGTTGGAGCAACCGGGGCGGTCGGAACGGCCCTGATCAAGTTATTGGAAAAAAGTGAGATTAAGGTCAATCGACTGCGGATGTTCGCCTCCAGTTCGGGTGCGCGCCAATTCAAGTTTCGAGACCAAACATACCAGGTTGAGGCACTCCGCGACATTAGCGATATCGGTGATACCAAAACCGACATTGCATTCTTCTCTGCAGGCGGCGACGTAAGCGGCGAATGGATACCTCGGTTCGCATCCCAAGGAGCCTTGGTGATTGATAACTCGAATGCCTTTCGAATGAGGCCTGACGTACCCCTCATCGTACCACAAGTTAACGCGTGTTCACTTACGGTTCGTCCACCGTCTGGAATAGTAGCAAATCCAAATTGCTCCACGATACAGCTGGTTCGGGCACTGCGACCGTTGATAGCGACGTTCGGCATTAGCCAGGTTCTTTTGACCACCTTTCAAGCCGCCTCAGGAATTGGCCTGCGCGGGATTAAGGAGCTGGAAGACGGTGTCAAAGCCTGGCTCGAGGGGAGCACCGGACCCGCTGCGGAGAGCTTCCCTGTCCCTCTTGCATTCAACGTCATACCGCAGATCGGACAGATTTCCCGCGAAGGCGTGGCTCTTGAGGAACGCAAGCTGGTTCAAGAGTCACGGAAGATCTTCGGTATGCCTCATCTGCAGTTAGCCGCCACCTGCGTCAGAGTGCCGGTAAAGACGGGTCATTCCGAGGCGGTATACGTCGAGTTTGACGAACATGTTCGACTAGAACAGGTCCATGAGCTCCTGGCAAATGAACCAGGTGTTCGACTTTATGCTGACGGATATCCAACGCCGCGCTATCTGGGAGATCCTGCAGATGTTCACGTCGGACGGGTCCGAGTTAATCCAGAGAACCCGCGCGGGCTGTGGATGTGGGTTGTAGCCGACAACGTTCAGGTTGGGGCCGCACTCAACGCACTCCTCATCGCACAGCTTGCGATCGCCAAAAATTTGATCGGTGAATCATGAAGACGACTATTGTCAAATTCGGGGGCTCGAGTTTTCGAGACCCTTGCCATTATGCCCGAGTTGCTCGGTATTTAGCTGAGCTGCGAGCTGAAGGAGGAAGCAAGATAGTTGCCGTGGTCAGCGCAATGTCTGGAATGACCGACGAGCTGAAATCAACCGTGCTTGGCGTCAATAGGGAAGCAACGCCATCGAATCTCGATGCGACGCTTGCTATCGGCGAGATGCTGAGTGCGTGCCTGTTGGAAGCTGCGGTCAGTCGCCTTGGGATTCCCGTAACGTCGTTGAACGGCTATGTCCTAGGGATACACACAAATTCGGACTTCGGTCGCGCCTCAGTTGAAAGCGTCGATCCTCAGCCAATCAGGGCTGCACTTCAGGAGCATGACATTGTCGTTGTCGCGGGTGGTCAGGCAGTTGATCAGTCGGGCAGACTAACGTTTCTCGGCAGAAACAGCTCCGATCTGACAGCGGTCGTGATCGCGGCTATGTTGGGAGGGCAAGTGTGCGAAATATATTCAGATGTTAAGGGCGTCTACACGGCAGATCCTCATCTTGTACCAGGGGCACGATTCATCCCGAAGATTGGGTATGGGACAATCGCGCAGATGTCGCGACAGGGCGCAAAGGTGCTGCACCACAGGGCAGTGGATTATGCTAATAAGCACGCAGTCACCATAGTGTGCAAAGCACTGACTGATAACGGAGCGGCGACGGGCACGATCATCACAGGCCACGGATACTCCGCTTCCGTGACACTAGCACGCGACACAGCAGTATTAGCTGTCGCGAGTGTTGCAGAACGCGATGCTCTCTGTGTCTTTCTTGATCAACACGATATTAGCTCGATATGCTTTGAAGAGGACGGCAGGCCCTGCCTTTGCATCATAACCGACATCGATTTCGCGATGCGCCTCGTCGAAACGGCAGGCACGCGCGCCGTCGCCATCGGATCAAAGGTCGTGGTGACCGAGCTTAATGGCGCGATGTCGCGCGTCCACCTTCACGTTGACTACGAGAGCGCCATGGCACATGCGCAAAACATCCACGAACAAATGCATCCTGCAGCCATTGGCGATCTTGTGATAGAGAACGACTAAACAGCGCCACAAGCGACGCCCGAATGGAGGCGGCGGCGAAATCGCTTGATCTGGCCATCGGCCCAGGGACGCGTCGACTTGGTAGCCATTTGATCGCTGGCGGCGATCGCCTGTTCCACCGCTCTGATAACCCGGCACATCGTCGAGTTCAACATGCAGTCTTCATCGCACGGACAGGGCGCGGACAGACCCGACCGGTGAATACGGATAGGGTTGTAGGTTCCGGATCGGCGCTTTCCCGTTATTGAAGACGAGGCAGCCCAATGCGGCTGAAGTTGATAGCCTTCGACTCCGGTGCGCCAGCATATCGTTGTCTGACTCAGGCTCGATCATGAAGTGCTTGCTGGTCGCCAGAACCCATCGCAAGGTATTGAGCTCGCATTCGCGGTCATTGATGCGGCTGGCGGCAGTCCGCGCCGCGGTGGCATATGACTAGCGCCTCCATTTGATGGCATTGCGTTTGGTCTTCGGCGCACCTTCCAGCCGCCGGACGACTCGCGCAGCCCTGTACGACGAGAGGAGAACGCTCCCTGCGGAACGCTCTGATCGAATCGGAGACTTCCACCTATCTTGGCGAACCAGGTGTTGGACGGTCCCCTTTTTGACCAGACAACCAACATAGAGAGGAACAATAATGCCGCTCACCCGTAGCGGCGTTTCTGACACGATCGAGCGAAGCGCGCAGCTTGCTTCCAATCGGCTCGTGTTTCATTGATTATACGCCGGGCTTGCACGCCGTCGACAAGTTGCCGCTCGAAACATGTATCCCAGCCGATGTTAGCAACGATTTCCTAAGCCCTCCTTCTGGACATCTCACCTCAAGGGTGCAGCGCCCTAAATTCGGCGTTTCCTACGGCATGTCGGCCAAAAACATAATTTTTCTTCCGGCCACCTTCCTCAGGTTGATCCTATAGCGCGTCAGCAAACTCTGACATTGTTTGATGGGCTGCATCTGTCGTCGTGCGCTCGTCTATAACACCTGGCCCATAACGCGTTCCGCCAATCCGGGAGAACTGATCCACCACAAAAACGTGATCTAACACACCCAGCGTGATGTCAGGACAGTTGCAATGTGCCGAACGACTAAACGACCCATTGTATTATAATCGTAGCGCAGTCCCGTCTTCCCGACCTCTCGTTGACGCAGATCAAGGCGCAATTCGCGGCTTCATGACAGTCCTGGCGAGAAAGACGGCCGCGACGCGGTCGTCGGCGTACTGGGGACGACATCATGAATTACACAACGGAAACGATGGTGATCGCGGTCGCGGCGTTTCTAGCGCTGCTACTAGCCGCATTCGCGCATGATCATCTCTTTGCGGTTCATATGGGCATACTTTGCCTCTGCCTCGTTATGGGGGCTGTGCTGATGGTCAGCAAGGTTGAATTTTCGCCGGCAGGCCAACAGCGTAACGCCGATAAGTCCGGCTACTTCGACGAGGTGATACGGTATGGCTTGATCGCCACGGTATTCTGGGGCGTGGTCGGCTTCCTGGTTGGCGTGATCATCGCGCTGCAACTTGCCTATCCCGACCTCAACATCGCCCCTTATCTCAATTTCGGGAGGCTGCGGCCCGTTCATACGTCGGCGGTTATCTTCGCCTTTGGCGGCAATGCGCTCATCATGACGTCGTTCTACGTGGTGCAACGCACCTGTCGCGCACGTCTTTTCGGCGGTAGCCTGGCTTGGTACGTATTCTGGGGCTACCAGCTTTTTATTGTGATGGCTGCGACCGGATACGTTCTCGGAATCACCCAAGGCCGTGAATATGCCGAACCTGAGTGGTACGTCGACCTCTGGCTGACCATCGTTTGGGTGGCCTACCTAGCAGTGTATTTTGGGACGATCCTGAAGCGCAAAGAGCCGCACATTTATGTAGCAAACTGGTTCTACCTTGCCTTCATCATCACCATCGCCATGCTGCACGTGGTCAACAACCTGGCGGTTCCCACCTCGTTCCTTGGCTCCAAGAGCTATTCTGTCTCCTCGGGTGTCCAGGACGCGCTGACCCAATGGTGGTACGGCCACAACGCCGTCGGCTTTTTCCTCACCGCCGGCTTCCTGGGCATGATGTACTATTTCGTGCCGAAGCAGGCCAACCGACCCGTCTATTCATACCGGCTTTCGATCATCCACTTCTGGGCGCTGATCTTCATGTACATCTGGGCCGGCCCGCATCATCTGCACTACACGGCACTGCCCGACTGGGCCCAAACGCTCGGCATGGTTTTCTCGATCATGCTCTGGATGCCCTCCTGGGGCGGCATGATCAACGGTCTCATGACCCTTTCAGGCGCCTGGGACAAGATCCGCACCGATCCGATCATCCGTATGATGATCGTCGCCATCGCCTTTTACGGGATGTCGACCTTCGAAGGCCCGATGATGTCGGTGAAAACCGTCAATTCGCTCAGCCACTATACCGAATGGACGATCGGCCACGTGCATTCCGGCGCCCTCGGCTGGGTGGGTATGATCACCTTCGGGGCGATCTACTATCTGACGCCGAAGCTATGGGGACGCGAGCGTCTCTACAGCCTGCGGATGGTCAACTGGCACTTCTGGCTCGCAACCCTCGGGATCGTCGTCTACGCCGCCGTGCTTTGGGTTGCCGGCATCCAGCAGGGGCTGATGTGGCGCGAGTACAATTCTCAGGGCTTCCTCGTCTATTCCTTCGCGGAGACAGTCGCGGCGATGTTCCCCTACTACGTGCTGCGCGCGGTCGGCGGAACGCTTTACCTGGCAGGCGGTCTCGTCATGGCCTGGAACGTGTTCATGACGATCCGCGGCCACCTGCGCGACGAAGCTGCAATCCCAACCACTTTCGTGCCCCAACCACAGCCTGCCGAATGAGGTGAGACATGGCATCGAT
Source organism: Rhizobium sp. NZLR10 (assembly GCF_019685125.1). Lineage (NCBI taxonomy): Bacteria > Pseudomonadati > Pseudomonadota > Alphaproteobacteria > Hyphomicrobiales > Rhizobiaceae > Rhizobium > Rhizobium sp. NZLR10. The sequence goes on from NZ_JABDWE010000009.1 coordinate 66,449, forward strand.
ACTAGATAAACATCAGATCCTCGAGAAGAACGCGACGCTTCTTCTCGTCGGCTCGCTGCTCGTCGTGAGCATCGGCGGCATCGTCGAAATCGCACCGCTGTTCTACCTGCAGAATACGATTGAAAAGGTGGAAGGCATGCGGCCGTATACGCCGCTCGAATTGGCCGGCCGGAACATCTACATCCGCGAAGGCTGCTACCTCTGCCACAGCCAGATGATCAGGCCGTTCCGCGACGAGGTCGAACGTTACGGCCATTATTCGCTCGCGGCCGAGTCCATGTACGATCATCCTTTCCAATGGGGATCCAAGCGAACCGGGCCGGATCTGGCGCGTGTCGGTGCACGTTACTCCAACGAATGGCATGTCCAGCATCTCGCGGATCCACGGGCGGTCGTGCCGGAGTCGATCATGCCGAGTTACGCCTTCCTCAAAGAGCAGAGGGTGACGGTCAAGGACGTGGGAATGGACCTAAAGGCCAACGAGGACGTGGGCGTGCCTTACAACGACGACATGCTGGCGAATGCGGAGGCCGACATGAAGGCCCAAGCCGATCCGAACGCAGATACGACGACCCTGCTTGCCCGCTATCCGAAGGCGAAGACCGGCGATTTCGACGGCGATCCTGCTGCGCTGACCGAAATGGATGCCCTGGTGTCCTACCTGCAGATGCTCGGAACGTTGGTCGATTTCTCGACCTACGACGACGCGACCGGCTACCGATGAGGTGATCCATGGAAACCTACACTGCAATGAGACACTTCGCTGACAGCTGGGGCCTTTTGGCAATGGCGGCATTCTTCGTCGGCGCGGTTGTGTTCACCCTTCGCCCAGGCAGCAAGCAAACGGCGAAAGAAGCCGCCGATATTCCCTTGAAGGACGATTGAGATGTCGGAAAAACATATCGATGAATTTAGCGGCGTCGAAACGACCGGACATGAATGGGACGGCATCCGCGAACTCAACAATCCGATGCCCCGCTGGTGGGTGTGGACCTTCTACGCCACCATCGTCTGGGCCTTGGGTTATGCGATCGCATATCCCGCGATCCCGATGGTTACCGACGCCACCAAGGGCATGCTGGGTTTCTCCAGCCGCGCCGAGTTGCAGCAGAACCTGGATCAGGCCAAAGCATCGCAGACGACGCTGCGTGATCTGATCGCCGCCAAGACGGTGCACGAGATCGATTCCGATTCTGCTCTTCGCGAATTCGCGGTCGCCGGCGGCGCATCTGCATTCAAGGTGAACTGCGCGCCGTGCCATGGCTCGGGAGCAAGCGGCGGCCCGGGATTTCCGAACCTCAACGACGACGATTGGCTGTGGGGTGGAGACCTGGATGCCATCCAGGCGACGATCGCGCATGGAATTCGCTTCAACGAGGATACGGACACTCATGCTTCCGAGATGCCGCCCTTTGCCGATGTTCTGGATCCCCTCCAGACAAGGCAGGTCGCGGCTTACGTCTGGGGACTGACCAATACACCGTCGGACCCCGGCCTCGCAGAGGCCGGAAAACAGGTCTTCGTCGATAACTGTGCCGCATGTCACGGCGACGACGCCAAAGGAAAAGCCGAAATGGGCGCGCCAGATCTCGCCGATGCGATCTGGCTGAAGGCACGTGGCGAGGATGCGATCATCCGTCAGGTGGCCGCTCCCAAGCATGGCGTCATGCCTGCCTGGGCAGGGCGTCTCGGCGATACGACCGTCAAGGAACTTACCATTTTCGTGCATTCGCTTGGCGGCGGGACGTGAGGAAAAAAACCATGACAGCTCACGGCGACAACCAAATCTTCGATCTCTATGGCACGACGCGGCAAGGCCACGCCGCCACCTTCCAATCAGGACGACCTAGCAAAGAGCGGCAGGTCGATCATCAGTTGGACCTGCCTCAAAGACCACGAGCAGACAAGCCGGTTGCAATAGCCTTGTCGAGGACGTTCCAGCGTGGTTGCTTGTTCCCCCGCAGCCCCCCAAAGCCACGCCCTCTCTCCATGGCGTTTTCCTTTCGCGGGAAGGCCTTGTCTCTTGATCTGCATCAAGGGCAGATGCGCAGCAGATGGGACAACGGCAGATGAAGTCCGATAGGCCCCATGAACCTCCGCACCGCCCCAGATCCCGATACATCAAAAGGCTCAGTGGCGAGCCAGTCAACGCCCGTCGCAACCGGCAGCCTCTCTACGCTCCTCGGAAGAAGGTCTTTCCCAAGCGTGCAGAGGGACGATTCCGTCGGTTCAAGTGGATCGTCATGCTGGTTACGCTCTGCATCTACTATCTCGCGCCATGGATTCGCTGGGATCGCGGGCCTTACGCGCCTGACCAGGCAATCCTCATCGACCTTTCCTCACGGCGCTTCTTCTTTTTCTTCATTGAAATCTGGCCTCAGGAATTTTACTATGTAGCGGGTCTCCTCGTCATGGCAGGCCTCGGCCTGTTTCTCGTCACTTCCGCCGTTGGCCGCGCCTGGTGCGGCTACGCTTGTCCGCAGACCGTCTGGGTTGATCTTTTTCTCGTCGTCGAACGTGCACTCGAAGGCGATCGAAACGCGCGAATGAAGCTCGACGCTAGGCCAATGAGCTTTGCCAAGCTGAGGAAGCGTGTCGTCAAGCATTCGATCTGGCTGCTGATAGGCGTAGTCACGGGAGTAGCGTGGATCTTTTATTTTGCCGACGCGCCGAGCCTGCTTGTTTCGCTGTTCACCGGCCACGCTCCTGCAGCCGCCTACACGACCGTCGCCATCCTTACTGCAACCACCTATGTGCTCGGCGGTCTCATGCGAGAGCAGGTGTGCACCTATATGTGCCCTTGGCCACGCATCCAGGGTGCGATGCTCGACGAAAATTCTCTCGTCGTCACCTACAATGCCTGGAGGGGCGAGCAGCGGTCGCGGTACCCCAAGAGCGCTCGAGCCAGGGGCATCCCGGTTGGGGATTGCGTCGATTGCAATGCCTGCGTGGCGGTGTGTCCGATGGGAATTGACATTCGCAACGGGCAGCAGATGGAGTGCATCACATGCGCGCTTTGCATCGACGCCTGCGACGGTCGTATGGACAAGCGCGGGAAGCCTCGCGGCCTGATCGCCTACGCCACGCTGAGCGAATACTCGAGCAACATGTCGCTTGCCACCAGGGTAGGGCGAACAGCCGTTCAGCCGTCAAGGGTTCGAAACGATGATGGGACTTTCGTTCCGGCGATCCGGCACTTCAACTGGCGCATCATCTTTCGTCCGAGAATCGTTCTTTACGCACTCTCCTGGGCGGCAGTCGGCGTGGCCATGCTCGTCCATCTCACCTTTCGGGAGCGCCTTGAACTCAACGTCGTTCACGACCGAAACCCCCAGTATGTTCTGGAAAGCGACGGCTCGCTGCGGAATGGTTACACGCTTCGTATCCTGAACATGGTGCCGAAGCCGAGGGATGTGAACATAAGCCTGGTCGGGCTGGAGGGGGCGACGATGCGTATTCCCGAGGTAGGCAATGAAGACGCCCGCAGCTTTACAGTTCATGCCGAGCCCGACGCGGCCACGACGCTGAAGATCTTCGTTACGCGCAAGCCTACCGGAGCCCCGATCAATGAATTTCTGTTCGTTATCGAAGATATCGATCATGCCGATCGGGCAACCTACCGCGCGGCGTTCAATGCACCGGGAGACATCAAATGAAGACCTCTGCTCAAGGTTTTACAGGCCTGCACATGCTGCTTTCGACCTCGGCATTCTTTGGCGTGGTGATCGCGGTGAACGTCACCATGGCCTTCTATGCCTCTTCCAGCTGGAGCGGTCTGGTCGTGGAAAACACCTATGTCGCCAGTCAGGAGTTCAACCGCAAAGCGGCGGCGATGAAGGCAATGGCCGCTTCCGACATCGAGGGCAACCTCTCCATAAAGGGGCACGAGATCCGCTACGATATTCACGACAAGAGCGGATCGCCTGCGATCGTCGACGACGTCATTCTGAATTTCAAACGTCCGGTCGGAGACCACGAAGACTTCCTCCTTACGCTCAGGAAGAGAGCAGCGGGGCGGTTCGAAGCGGAGCATGATCTAGCCGACGGTGACTGGATCGTCGAGGCCATCTCGCGAAACGGCGGCGTGGTCGTCATGCATGAGGCAAAACGCATCGATACCGCGGAGTTAGGCCAGTGAGCTGCTGTACCATGGACGCGGAAAGCGTGCTTGCCCTCAGCACGACATCATTCAGTGCCGAAGAGGTTCGCCTTGCCAGCCAGCCGCTCGGCGAAGGATTGCGCCAGCTGGACCTGAGCGTTCCCGACGCCCACTGCGGTGGCTGCATTTCGACCATCGAAAGGGCGTTGTTGGCGCTTCCCTTCGTCAAGACAGCACGAGTCAATCTCACGGCGCGAAGGGTGAGCTGCGTCTACCAGGAGGAGATCGAGACGGGCGCAACCGATCCGTCCAAGATCCTCGCAGCGATCAACTCGGCCGGATATCGCGCGCATGTCTTCACGCCCTCAGCTCCCGAGAACGACAAGACCAGAAATCAACTTCTCCTCGCGATCGGCGTGTCCGGTTTTGCGGCCGCCAACATCATGTTGCTCTCGGTATCGGTCTGGTCGGGCGCAGATGCTGCGACGCGCGACATGTTTCATTGGATCTCGGCGATGATAGCAGCGCCCGCGCTGGTTTATGCGGGGCGCTTCTTCTTCAAATCGGCCTCGAATGCGCTGCGGCATGGGCGCACCAACATGGACGTTCCGATTTCGCTCGCCGTGACGCTCTCCTATGCCGTTTCATTGTGGGAGACCGTCCATCACGGCGAGCATGCGTGGTTCGACGCTTCGGTCTCGCTGCTCTTCTTCCTGCTGATCGGCAGAACCCTCGATCATGTCATGCGGGAAAAGGCTCGGGCGGCGATCAACGGACTCGCTAGACTGGCCCCGCGCGGAGCATTGCTGATCAATCCGGACGGGTCGCGACGCTACATTGCGGTAGATGAGATCGCGGCGGGGGATGAAATCTCGATAGCCGCAGGCGAACGGGTTCCCGTCGATGGCATCGTCGTCAGCGGAGAGAGCGACCTGGACCTCTCCATCGTCACCGGCGAGAGCAGCCCCGTCGCCGTCGCCAGCAACAGCGAAGTGAGTTCCGGGGCGATGAATCTGACCGGCTCCCTCGTGTTGCGGGCGACGAGAATTGCCAAGAATTCGCTTCTCTCGGAGATCATCGGCCTCATGGAAGCCGCCGAGGGCGGAAGAGCTCGCTATCGCAGGATCGCCGATCGCGCTGCGACACTCTATTCCCCGGTCGTGCATCTGCTGGCGCTGGTCTCCTTCCTTGCCTGGGGCCTCCTGGGCGGAGATTGGAAACAGGCCATGCTGGTCGCCGTAGCGGTGCTGATCATCACCTGCCCATGTGCGTTGGGTCTTGCCGTGCCCGTGGTCCAGGTTGTCGCTGCGGGGGAGCTTTTCCGGAAAGGCATCATGGTGAAGGACGGTTCAGCACTCGAAAGACTGGCCGAGACCGACACCGTGGCCTTTGACAAGACGGGCACCTTGACGATCGGCAGTTCGCGCCTTGTCAGAGTGGACGCCATGGACGAGAGCGCCACCGTGATCGCTCGTGGATTGGCAGCGCATTCACGGCATCCTCTTTCTCGGGCCCTGGTACGGGATACCGAAACCGACCTCATGTTCTTCGACCTCGTCACGGAAATCCCCGGCGGGGGACTGGAAGCCAGGAACGGAGCAGATGTCTATCGATTGGGCAACGCGGCGTTTGCCTGCGGAACCAGCGTCGTGCCCCGCACCGCCGACAGTCCGTTCTCGGAAGTGGTCCTGTCGAAGAATGGCGTCGATCTTGCCCGCTTCTTCTTCGATGACACGCTTCGTCCGGGTGCTTGCGAGGCCATCGACCGGCTCGATGCAGCCGGCCTTGAAACGCTGATCGTGTCCGGAGACAGGCAAACCGTCGTCGACAATACGGCACATGCCCTAGGTATCGACAGGGCTTTGGGCTCTCTGACGCCGAAACAGAAGGTCGAGGAATGCCAGAGGCTGAATGGCGAAGGTCGTCGCGTGCTCATGGTCGGCGACGGGATCAACGACGCCCCGGCGCTTGCTGCCGCGCATGTCTCGATGGCGCCGGCCACAGCCTCCGATATCGGCAGACAGGCGGCCGACCTGGTTTTCTTCAACGATCACCTTGACGCTGTTCCGGAAGCGATCGCCATTGCGAGAAGATCTGCCACGCTGATCCGGCAGAACTTTGTTCTGGCGATTGGTTATAATGCGCTGGCGGTGCCGATCGCCATCGCCGGATTGGCGACGCCGCTGATAGCGGCGGTGGCAATGTCGACATCTTCGATCATCGTCGTGACGAACGCACTGCGCCTGAACGCCTTCAGCAAGCGTCCGGATATGCACATTCGAGGGCGGATCGGCAGGATCGCGGAGGTCAAAGCCGCATGAACATGTTGATCTATCTCATAACGATCGCGCTGCTGATGGGAGGAATAGGACTCCTGGCATTCCTTTGGTCGCTGAAGAGCGGCCAGTACGACGACCTTGAAGGCGCCGCCTGGCGAATCCTCGCCCAGGACGAAACCGATCAACGAAAACCCTGACCAAACACTGGGTCCAAAAAGGAAATGTAGATACAGAATTGCGACAATCTGCACTGTCGTCGTTTGTCGGCTCCGCGACAAATTCCCTTTCCTAACCGAGTTCACGGCTCGCCAAAATAACTAAAACTTAGGAATATTCTTTTCGGGATTCACTCGATGATTTGGAGGGCTTTCTTGAAAGCTACTAAGCGACGGGGCGCCCAAGTTGCCCCAATTTGGTTCATGATGCCAAGCACGTGCCACCTGACGGCATCGATCTCGTGCCCTGAGGTCATGATCGGGCATTGATCCGAGAATTAAGTGGACTTTATCATGAAACCTTCCGCCAATCTTATCCAGCGCCAGACCCAGTCCCTGGTGATGTCACCGCAACAGATGCAATCCATCCGGTTGCTGCAAATGAATCATTTCGAACTCAGCCAGTTTATCGCTCAAGAAGTGGAACAGAATCCGCTGCTCGAATTTCAGGACGACAACGTGGCGGATGGCGAATGCGGCGGAACCCAAGATGGTGAGTATGCTCATCAATCGGAGGATGCTGGCGGGGACGATGGTTATGACAATCGTGACCAGGCGCTCTCCACCGACTGGTGCGACAATGGCGGCAGCGCCAGCACCAGCCGACTGAACGACGAGCTCGACGCCAACTACACCGATGTCTTTCCTGACGACGGCGCCCCGCAGCGCCTCGATGCGCCGGAACTCGTCAGCCAGTGGAAGTCGATGCCGGGCAGCGGTGAAGGCGCCGACTACGATCTCGACGATTTCGTCGCCGGTCAGGTGTCGCTGCGCGATCATCTCGCCCAGCAGATCCCCTTCGTCCTGCCTGACATGGCCGACCGGCTGATCGCGCAGACTTTCGTCGACCAGCTCGACGAGCGAGGTCATCTGCAGGCCGATATTGTCGAGGCAAGCGAGAGGCTGGGCACGAGCCTCGCACAGGCCGAGCGCGTGCTTGCCACCCTGCAGAGCCTTGATCCGCCAGGTGTTTTTGCCCGCAGCCTCGCCGAATGCCTGGCGATCCAGCTCAGGCAGAAGGACCGGTACGACCCGGCCATGCAGGCTCTGGTCGAAAACCTCGAACTGCTGGCCCGGCGCGACTTTGCCACGCTGAAGCGGCTCTGCGGCGTCGACGAGGAAGATCTTCTCGACATGCTCCGCGAGATCCGTCAGCTCAATCCCAAGCCCGGCAGCGGCTTCGAAGCGGGTGTTTCCCAAGCAATCACGCCGGATGTAGTCGTCAGGCCCGCCTCGGACGGCGGCTGGCTGGTCGAGCTCAATCCGGATACGCTGCCGCGCGTGCTGGTCAACAAGTCCTATTCTTCCCTGGTGAAAAAGAACGACGAAGCTCGCGCCTTCCTTGCCGGTTGCCAGGAGAAGGTCAGTTGGCTGAAGCGCAGCCTCGACGAGCGGGAAAAAACCATCATGAAGGTGGTAATCGAAATCGTCCGCCAGCAGGACGCCTTCCTGTTGCACGGCGTCGACTACCTGCGCCCGCTGAACCAGAAGACGGTCGCCGAGGCGATCAAGATGGATGAATCCACCGTCAGCCGCGTCACGTCGAACAAATATATGCTGACGCCACGCGGCCTCTTTGAACTCAAATATTTCTTCACCGTCTCGATCAGCGCCGTCGCGGGCGGTGACAGCCATTCGGCCGAAGCCGTGCGTCACAAGATCCGTGCGCTGATCCTGCGGGAGAGCCCGGAGGCGGTGCTTTCCGATAACGATATCGTCGAGATGCTGAAGAAGGGCGGCGTCGATCTTGCCCGCCGCACGGTTGCGAAATACCGGCAAGAGATGAACATCGCCTCTTCGGTCCAGCGCCGCCGCGAGAAGCGGGCACTCGCCAAGGTCGCGGGCTTCTGAGGCTGTCTTCAACCCGGATCGAATTATCCTGCTCTAATCGGCGGCGCGGGTTTCCGTGTCCGGCTGCGCTCAGGTTACGATAGAACCAACCCTTGATCGAGGAGAAGGCATTGCCGGATATGCCTACCCGAGCCGGTTAGGCCGCGGCGTGGGCGATACCCTAATTGCGGAGGACTATGACCCAATTGCGCTCGATCTTTTTCGCTTTGCCGGACGATGAGCTTGCGCTGGCGCAGAAAGCCGGCCATTTTCTACGTCACGCATTCGGCTATTCGCCCGACACTTGCACAACCGTGATCGGGTTCGGCGCGTCAGCTATTGGTCGTCTATGCGATGGTTCGGCGCAAAACGAACTAACGCAATGTTTGTATAGCCGGAACATCGGATCAGGCCGTGTTGCCACGTCGAAGGGCTATCCTCTCACCAGCCAAGATCGGCTCGCAATCATCGAGCGGCGCCAACGGAACGATATCATAGCAGTTGCTTGTTTTCGATTCGACCCAGTGAGCCAATATTCAAAAAATATAGACCGGATGGACTGCAGTCGCTATCTGAAAGGCTTGCGACGCTGAAGACGTCGCCGCCGAATCAGACACCCGAGGCTTCTTTAAGATGAAAAAAGTCCAACGCAGCTTTGCCGTCGAGTACAAATCAGGTCGCCGGAAACTCAATTTCAAACCGAACTCAATCTGGGGAGACACCGATCTCAAGTCCGTTGCTCAAGATCTTCAGAACGAGGCAATGCCATTTCTGTCATTAACTCCTCAGGCAAAAAGCAGCGAGATGCTTGTATCCGGAGAAGAACAGGCTGGGTCGTTATTGACACTGCCGATCGAGCAGGAGACAAATGCATCGGCTTTACAGGAGACCACAATGGCCGACGAAAACGATACGATGATCAATGCTGAACCGCCGGCCGCGATCGCGTCCGATGTATCGAAGAAAGTGCGCAAACCTCGCGCCAAGAAGGCAGTGCCTGAAACGGCCCCAGCCCCGGTTTCTGTGCAACCAGCATTGGCTTCGAATGCCACCGCCGGAAAGCAAAAGAGAGGACGCAAAGCAAAGTCTGACGAAGGTGCGACAAACGCCAGACGTGCGCCTATCAGGCGTGCTCCGAGGGCGGTTCAGGCAGCGACGGCACCGTCGGTAGCTGCAGTTGACGAGTTTTCGGATCTTCTGCAGCTGGAAGAGGAAAATCAAAGACTGCGGAAGCTGCTGGCCGAGAAGCTACGTGCTGAAAATGCCGATCTGCGAAAGAGGCTCAACCTCGGTTGATCGACAGCCGTCGATCAAGCGCTGGCCGCATTCTCATGCTTATTGATGCGAATAGTTTGGCGGCGGTTAGTCATGCCGGCAACGCTTTTGCACGTAGTTTGCGCACGGGGTAGAATTCGAGGTCGAATAAAATGGCGTCTCCATGGAAGCTTCTTGCCAGACTGGTGTCCCCGCAACGGCAGCAGAGGCAAGAACACGGCTCGACCGATGCCGTGAAGGACGTATTGGCCATTGCCAAGCCGGCAGCCAACAACCAGTTAGGCGCCGCAGACCGTCCGGCCGATGAAAAGTCAGTTCTCCAGGGTCATTCCGCGGCGGCGCCAGTCGACCCGGGTCGTGCCGAAGAGGCGGCAAGCGCTGTTAATGGTCCCGCAGATATCGAAGGCGCGGGACCGGAGGAAGGAGCTGATCCAGCTTTGTTCGATGAAGTCGACATAGCTGCGCATGCCGCGGGTGAAGGTCAAACGCGAAAGCGCAGCACGCGGGGCAAGAAGTCGAAAACTATTGCAGTCGTTCTCCCACGGTCCCCGAGCGTTTGCACTGCTTCTGACGATGCGGTCAATCTCAATGAAGAGATCAGGCTCCTCCGCCACCAACTCGAGAGCAAGCTTCGAATGCAAAATGCGCAACTGAAGCATATGCTGGAGCGTTTCGAGCACTGAACGTGTCCAAGTCCGATCCACCGGCCGCGGGTTTGAGCTGCGTGTCAACGCATTTTATGCTGAGGACGATAGCCGTACCGCACACGCTTCTCGCAGATCTCACGAAGACGACGTTCCAGACAGGCCTGATCGGCGCGGAAAGCCGGCATACTTCTTCTTCCATTTGAAGTAGGTCGCCTGATTTATGCCCGCTTGCGCCACTTCAGAACCGTCTTCGGATTGATCCCGTAGCTCCGGCTCAGCTCCGCGGCCGAAGCTTGCGATCGCTGTATTGCAGCTCGAATTGCGTGCGCGGTCGTGGCGCTGCCGTGACGTATTTGGCCGATAGTGCTTCCTTCCATTCGGCGGAAAAGATCGCACCATCAATTCCCGGGATCAAACACCTAGTACGGGAAAAATCGGTTCTCACGCAGCAGGTTGAGAAAATGCGCCAGCTCGGCCTTAACCGTTTCGGTGAGGAGGCGGACCGGGCCGATGGTGGATCCGAACGAGATCAGAGCTTTGAGGTGAATGGCAAGATCGCTGCTAGCCCGAACATTGGCTCTAACCGCCATGAGCTTTTTCGCAACCACCTCATTATCCAGGGTGAGGATCTCCTGATCTTGCGCAACCCGGCCGTCGTCCAGGATGCGAGAAGCGCGCCCGGAGAAGGACGCGACCAGGGGCGATGGGTACCCACGGTATGGGGATTGTCCAAATCTACCCGCTCGTAGCGCAGCCTTCATGACTTATCCGATTTGAAGCCTGTCGGAGCGCCTCTTCAACGCGGTAGTGATCGGGGCTGCTTCCGACAACGCATGTCGGAAGCCCTACAAACCCTGCGAATAGCGACAACAGCACATGTGCAATTTCAAAGGGTTATCGGCGCAACCTGACTGGCACGAGTAGTGCTCAGAGTAAGTCGGGTCGCTACTGACCTGTTCCGATTTTGGGAGATCAAGTGACTATGCACACTGTGCCTTTTATCAAACGGGTGCCGGACATTCAGGCGCCTGATCGTCGTTCCGGAAAGCGGACAATTGATGGACACCCGGCCCCGGTCGGATCCGCAATTGCAAAGATGCAGAACCTCCGGTGACTGACTTACAGGCGTCTCTTGCACGACCCGCGGCGTCCAACGCGGAGAAGCATAGGTGTTCATGACTAATGGGAATTCCAATGACCGCCATCTGCATCAAGGCTCGGGTGTCTTCCTGTCACGACGGAGACATCGCCATCCTCCCAAAAGAAGGACACTATCGCAATGGCCGCCCGCACCCGCAGAAGCCATTTTAGAAGACGAGATCACAAGCGTGGGTCCAACAGACGGAACATGCGCCGCGCTTCGAAATCGAAGCAACTCGGCCTGATACTTCACACGCTCATTCCTGGCGCACGAAGCGTCGGATAGCTATTGGTGGAGAATGAAAATGACCTCTTGTTTAGGCATAGACTCTCCAGCTCCGTCTATCAATGTGCAGCACTGGCTGCGAGGCGATCCGCTTTCCAACTTCCAGCTCGGCAAGATATACATCCCTGCGTTCGTTTCGACTACCTGCAGTGGTTGCGGGGCGGCGCTGGCCCGCCTGGCTCAGTTGCATGAGCAATACCGGGATATCGGAATTGAGGTCATCGGCATTGTAACGGCTGACGAGGCCCCAGCTGAGGTGGACGCATGGGTAACCAAATGGCTCCCGAATGCGAACATACGGATCGGGTTCGACCACTCAGGCGAAATGGATAAGGATTGGCTCAAAGCCAGCCTGACGTTCCACGTTCCAAAGGCGTTCATTGTCGACCGAGACGGTAGGATCGCCTTTATCGGCGATCTGGTTAAGCTCGAGGACGTTCTGCCAAAAGTGATTGACGGCAGCTGGCGCGCCAGCGCCGAAGCAAAAAATGCCGAAGAGGAGCGGATTGCTGAAGCCGAGATCCATGCTCCGCAGCGCGCGTTGCTTCGTCGAATCCGGGAGGCGACAGAGATTGAGGATTGGAAGACGGCGCTCTCTGCCATTGAAGAGGGCATCATCCTTTTCCCGGACAACATCAGGTTCCACCAGAAGCATGTCGAGATATTGATTGGAGTAATGCGCGACATGGAGGCGGGCTGGATCGCATTAGTCCAATTTGCTCGCACTGCAATTGAACGAAACTCTGAAGATTGGCTTCTCGCGGCGCTGCAAGACCTCTTCGGTCCAATCTACGATTACTCGGGCCTTCCATTGGCCGAACGTTCTTCGATGGCTAAGGAGCTCTCCGAACGAATCCTGAGACTGTATCCGCAGCACGATGCTCCTTTCCGCTATCATTCTTACCTGACAATTGCCTTTTACTACCATGAGAGCGGCGACGATGACCGCGCTGTCGATTTGATCGAGCAGGCTCTGAAGTTCGTGGACGGAGAGGCTCTCCCGGACGTCGAGAAGCACGAACGGATGGCACAATTGCTGCATACCTTGGCGGAGTATAAGGGTGAGCAGGTTTGTTATGGGGGGATTTGTGCAGCTCCGCGAAAGCAGTGTTGAAAATAGGAACCTGTTGGCGCTGCTCAGACAGCGTCGACAGGAATTCTAACGAACCATTGGAGCAAAAACGCATGTTTGATCCGGCCGGATCGCTCGCGTTTCGCACACATCCCACAACCGGCATCACGAGGGAAGACGGTCGATCTGTCAGTTTCTTCCGAAATCAGCGCAATGGAATGAAGCGTTCGCTGGGATACGGGAATTTGGATGCATTGACGGCGATCATCGGAGCTTTGCGCAATGTCAAACTGAGCGCTGATATCAAGGTCTACCCGAATCGCGAACCAACGCCAGGTCTGCTCGTGCTGCCGCTTGCCCGCGAATTTCACAAAGCTTCGCCGCTATGTGCGGGGATTACCGTTCGTCAGCGCATCGCCCGCGCGGACTCGCGTTGCAGCCTTTCCAACAGATGCAATGCTCGATCGTCTAAGCCCGTCGGAACAAAGATGTGGTCGTGGTGATACGCGGCCACCATGTTGCACGGTATCCCGGCTTCTGCGAGAGAGGCGGCGACGCCCGCCGTAAGGCCGACGCCATCGAGCGCAGAATTCACATTGAGGGTGATCTGGCGCATCGCAAGTGAAATTTCGAACCCCGCTTCGTGCGCCTCTCCTTTCTCAAGGATGACTGTCAAACCTTCTTTTTCGTGAAATGTCGCGATCGGATTCAGATTGTGGGCTTTGCTCCCTTCATTGGGAATCGAGCAGAATACATACTCGCCTTCTTTGAGCGAGGGCGTCATGTTCGACAGCATTTCGAATTTGTCTCGCAACACAATAGCCATTGCCAGCGGTCTCCTCTGCGTATCACAGGATGTCTTGGCCATGTCTAAGACGGGAACTGGGCGCGAACAAATGAGATTTCCTTAACTGGCATAAGGCAGATTGACGATGTTGGATCGTTTCAACTTAAGCGCAGTCCTTCGCAACGCAAGCCCTTGAGCGGGTGACCAAAGTACTTCGGGTTACGCCTTTGGCGGTCTCGCAGCATATTAGAGCGCTTGAGGAAAAGGTTGGCTGTCTTCATAGCCCGCGATCAACCGTGCCGGCCTACTCAATTGGAGTGAGGATATTCCGTTACGCCGCACGGTACTCCCACGACAACGCAGACTCCTTCCTAGAGGCCTCCCCATTCCCGAAGTAATAGCATGTCACCTCGTCTCGGGAGGCATTGATTTCTTGCTCGAGATAGTGGTTGAAGCGCGACCCGTGAGTTGCGGCACCAATCTTCCTGGAAGAGGTGCAGCGTGGAAGAAGCTGTTCAAAAAAGTCAGCGCGGCGCATCACATATTTTTTTTAGAACCCCTAGAGCGGATGCGGTCCTTCGGATCCTCGACGCGTCGAAATCCGCGTCATTTCCAGAGCTGTCACCTCTGCCACAGTCAGACCAGTGGTTTCTGCGACGTCGTCCAGCGAATAGCCGCGAGCCAGACGAGCTTCTGCAAGCAGAGCGCCAACGGACGGGGCAACTGGGAATTTCGCAATTTTCGAGACCATGTTCATGTCGTTTAAGGCTCCTTTTGGCGGCCGGAAAACGTGCATCCGTTTTCTAGTTCCACCGCTGCCGATCGCGTCCGGCAACGGACAGTTGCTTCGAAATCCGCGAGCGCTCTTTCTATCAGTTTGTGCGACGGAGTATAGGTCTAACGCGATGAAGGATGGACAACGCTTGCATGGCAAACAACGAGAGGTGACCAGCTCCGAACTGCGGCGCAAACTCGCGACGGCCGACAAACAGCTTCCTATCTGGCGGGAGCGTTCGCGGCGGTGGGAAGCTCGTAGGGAGTAATGCACTGATTGTTCCCAAGCGGGGAGTGATGGACAAACAATTCGGGCGTTGCCTCGGCGTGATTAGCTCGTGGGCCGCAGGTTCGGCCAGAGCTTGTAAAAAATCTCCCGGGCTCTGTTGATCGGCGTCGGGTTGAATAGATCGCCGGAGAACGGCGCGTCGAGGTCAAGCGCGGCCTGAGTTCAAGGACCCTTCATCGTCTTGGCACTCTAAGGGTTTAGTGAGACTTGGAGCGCCCAAAAAGAGGATGCAAGCAAACCTGCATTGTGTCGCATTCGCCCTTCAGCTCTTGATGACGGAGTCCTTGAGGCGTGACGAGCTGAAACGGAATGTAGCCCTTCTTTTCGACCTTTTCGCCCTTAGCAGGCTTGAGTGCGGTATCGACTGAGCCTTGCCCTGGCCGGCGCCATCCTGGAACACGGTAAGGTCGAGATCGCGCGCCTGCATGGCGGCAAGCACGTCCTGTGTGGCGTCGGCGCCGGCGCCGACGACGACCGTGGTCATATTCCTTGCCTCTTTGAAACGTCTGATCACGCCGTGTCTGCATGGCGGCAGACGGCTTTCGGGCGTGCCCGTCAAGCATGCGGTCGAGAACGGAGCAACTGATGGCGAGTTCGGTCTGCCGACCAGGCCGCGACCTGGCTCCCAGAGGCCGCCCTATGATGGCCTTGTATCGCCCGACTACCGTTTTCACCAGCAAGAGTTTGCCGTAGCGGTAGAGACCTGCCATTTCACCTAGGCGCCGTGAAGTGCGATATATGTAATAATATATGAATGACATACTTTATAACTCGAAGGTTTCTCAAAATAATAGGTAAAGTTCGCCAAACTGGAAATGATATACGATAATATATACTCAATACATCTGTTGCGTTGTTTATCGTTTTCATCGAGTGTCCCGTCATGGGGAGCTACGGTAGCACGGGAAATTCTTTCCCTATGAATGCTGAAACCTTTCCGGCGACAGCATCGTCTGGAGGCTTGCACAAGGAGCACATGACATGGATCATCAAAAGCAATCAGACAAGCGCCTTGGCTGCTCGCATCTGCGGTTGGCAACCATCGACGGCGTGTCGCTGTCTGGTCTGCAGTTGTCACTCGAGCCGCAGGAGGGTTCTGGGTCGACGAAGAAGACCTTTCTCCAACAATTGCTCCTGGATTTTGCTTTCGGCTGCGAGCTATTTTATCCGATCCAGCTATATGAACATCTCGCAACGAGCGAGGGCGACGACAAGGGCGCTAAACCATTAGGTGAGAGTTACGAGTATGGAACTGGGAGAGTTCGGACCGGCCGCCACGTCCCTCATTTGAAATCCACGTCTCTCGGGTTTCCATATTCCAGAATGGAAGCGCCTGCTCAGTCGCCAACTCTTGCAAACTACAACAACAGGTCGGCGAGCGGATGGAGGACATCATGGACGACATGGATGCAACGCAAGCAAAGGACGGCTCGGGCACACGGGTTTCAAAACGTGCGAACCAGCACGGCAGGAACATCGAAAGATGGTAAGAAAGTCTTCAGGAACCTGACCGTTACACGGTACGCGCAAGCCCTAGTTCAAATCCTGCTGCCGCTATCATATACACTGACAACGCTCACTTGTCGGCAAAATTCAAGGGTATTTGGCCCGCAAGGTTCGCCCAATTATACTTCCGAAAGGATTTCATTCTCTATGTCATTATGTTCTGCGAAATGCATTCGCATCGCCGCGCTTGCAGCGGCTGCCATCGTGCTGGGCACCCAGTTCGCAATTGCGCAAGAACCGTCTATAGGGGCTCAGTGGCTGAACACGCCGGTATCTCGGGTGGAAGCGCTTGCGGTCCTCCAGACCCTGAATGCCAATCTCCTGAGTAACGCCAGTGCTACGTTGACCCTTGACCGTTGGTGCGCCGCGCATAAGCTCGCACCGGAAGGTTTCAAGATCGTAGCTCAGCGTGTGGGCGGGCAAGGCAAACCGGCCGATGAGGACATCCGTAAACTTCTGACCGTCGGACCCGGTGAGTTGATCGCTTATCGCCGCGTCCGACTGGTCTGCGGAGATCGCGTCTTGTCTGAAGCCGACAACTGGTATGTACCTGCAAAGTTAACTGCAGAAATGAATCAGGCGCTGAATACCAGCGATATCCCTTTTGGCAGAGCCGTTCAGGCTCTCAATTTCACTCGCACAAACCTGTCTGCCAAGTTGCTCTGGTCCCCTCTATCCGAAGGCTGGGACATGGACGGCTCAACAGCGCATGAAACAAGTTCCCCCGGCCTGCCGGCGTTCCTGCTCGAACATCGAGCCGTATTGAAACTTCCAGACGGCACGCCGTTTAGCGCCCTGGTCGAAAGCTACACGGAAAAAGTACTAGACTTTCCAGTTCCGCGCCTGCTTTCTCAATAGCGCTTCGGTATCTCGGTAGATTTGGCGAAATAAATCGACTGCCACTGCATGCGACAAGGGCGCTTGTCTTGCGGAAGCGTGCCGGCCGGCACGATTGCCCTTGTCCATCGTTTAACAGCGGCGACACGCACGATATCCTGTGTGTAACCTAACCCCGAGCCATCGCAGATTGTCGCTTGACAGTCCCCTCGGCAAGCCTCTACCCTTTTTGCATTCACCAGGGGGGTCCCGGCAAGGGGCTGAGATACTGCTGGACAATACGGCTTTGCCGATTGTGGCGCAGTGACCCGTTGAACCTGATCCAGTTCATACTGGCGTAGGGACGGTGCAAGCGCTCGAAGGCAGTGGATTCACGCGCGGAATCCGTGCCGGCGTCTTTTCATCATTCCGGCTGATGACTGGGTCTCCAATCGAAAACTTGGAGCCTCAAACCATGAATATCGCCGCCACCCCAACTGTCACCACCGGCCCCTTGCCGGCATCCAGGAAGATCTACATTCGGGGGGACGTCCATCCCGACATTTGCGTGCCGATGCGCGAAATCAGCCTGCATCCGACATCGGGCGAGCCGCCCGTTGTCGTCTACGACTCGTCCGGCCCCTATACGATCGAGGGCACCGAGATCCGTATCGAACAGGGGCTGCCCTCACTGCGACGTGACTGGGTTCTCGCCCGCGGCGACGTCGAGGCCTATAAGGGCCGCCATGTCCGTCCCGAAGACAACGGCTTTGCCAGCGGCGAAAGGCTGACGCCCGAATTCCCCGCGCTACGCCAGCCGCTGCGCGCAAAGGACGGCAGTGCAGTCACCCAGCTCTCTTATGCGCGCGCCGGCATCATCACGCCCGAGATGGAATTCATAGCCATCCGCGAAAACCTCGGCCGCAAGGCGCAGGCGGACGCCATAGTCCGCGACGGCGAAAGTTTCGGCGCCCACATTCCCGACCATGTGACGGCGGAATTCGTCCGGCAGGAAGTGGCGGCGGGTCGGGCGATCATCCCCGCCAACATCAACCATCCGGAAGCCGAACCGATGATCATCGGCCGCAATTTTCTGGTGAAGATCAACGCCAATATCGGCAACTCCGCCGTCACCTCATCGATGGCGGAGGAGGTTGAGAAGATGGTCTGGGCGGCCCGCTGGGGCGCCGATACCGTCATGGATCTCTCCACCGGCCGCAACATCCACAACATCCGCGAATGGATCATCCGCAATTCGCCCGTGCCGATCGGTACCGTGCCGCTCTATCAGGCGCTGGAGAAGGTCGATGGCATTGCCGAGAACCTGACCTGGGAGGTGTATCGCGACACGCTGATCGAACAGGCCGAACAGGGCGTCGATTATTTCACCATCCATGCCGGCGTGCGGCTTCACTACATCCCGCTCACCGTCAACCGCGTCACCGGCATTGTCTCGCGCGGCGGTTCGATCATGGCGAAGTGGTGTCTCCATCATCACCGCGAAAGCTTCCTCTACGAGCATTTCGAGGAGATCTGCGACATCTGCCGCGCCTATGACGTCTCCTTCTCGCTCGGCGATGGCCTGCGCCCCGGCTCGATCGCCGACGCGAATGATGCGGCGCAGTTCGCCGAACTAGAAACACTGGGAGAGCTGACCAAGATCGCCTGGGCGAAAGACTGCCAGGTGATGATCGAAGGCCCCGGCCATGTGCCGATGCACAAGATCAAGGAGAACATGGACAAGCAGCTCGAAGTCTGCGGCGAGGCGCCTTTCTACACGCTCGGGCCGCTGACGACCGATATCGCGCCGGGCTACGATCACATCACCTCTGGGATAGGCGCAGCGATGATCGGCTGGTTCGGCACGGCGATGCTCTGCTACGTCACGCCCAAGGAGCATCTGGGGCTTCCCGACCGCAATGACGTGAAGGTAGGCGTCATCACCTACAAGATAGCGGCTCACGCCGCCGATCTCGCCAAGGGGCATCCGGCGGCACAGCTGCGCGATGACGCGCTCTCGCGTGCCCGTTTCGAATTCCGCTGGGAGGATCAGTTCAACCTCTCGCTGGACCCCGAAACCGCCCGCAGCTTCCACGACGAGACGCTGCCGAAGGAGGCGCACAAGGTCGCGCACTTCTGCTCCATGTGCGGACCGAAATTCTGCTCGATGCGCATCTCGCACGATATCCGCGCCGAAGCGCAGAAGGAGGGACTGGAGGCGATGGCGGCACGTTATCGCGAGGGCGGCGGCCTCTATATGCCGGTAGAAACCCTGCAGCAAACGAGCGAATGAGATGCGTGTTCTTGTGAAAGGGGCCGGCGTTGCCGGCCTGACGGTGGCGCATGAACTGCGCGCTCGAGATGCCGAGGTCACTGTGCTCGATCCATATGACGGTTTCCTGCGTGCTGCTTCGTGGCTCGCGGGCGGAATGTTGGCGCCCTGGTGCGAGCGGGAGAGTGCTGATGTTGCGGTACTCATGCGCGGTCTCACCGCCGCCGACAAATGGGAGGCAATTGTGCCGGGAGAGGTGCGACGAAACGGAACGCTCGTGGTCGCCTCTGCTCGCGATCTTGGTGAACTGCGACGCTTTGCCTGCCGCACGACGGGTTATGAATGGCTGGAAGAGCCAGCGATCGCGGCGCTGGAACCCTCCCTTGCCGGGCGGTTCCGGCACGGGCTGTTCTTTCGCCGCGAAGCCCATCTCGATCCCCGGCGAGTTTTGACTCTGCTGCGCACCAAGCTGACGGTTCAGGGGGTCACCTTCGTGGGCGAGAGCTCGCATGAGGAGAGCTTCGACAGTGTCGTCGATTGCACGGGCGCTGCGCAGATCGGCGAGGCCAAGGAGTTACGCGGCGTCCGCGGCGAAATGCTTTACCTTAAAAGCCTTGACGTGGATCTCTCCCGGCCGGTCCGCCTGCTCCATCCGCGTTTCCCCGTCTACATCGTCCCGCGTGGAGACGGTCTGTTCATGGTCGGCGCGACGATGATCGAGACGGAATTCGACGGGCCTATTGTCGCCCGTTCACTGATGGAACTGCTCAACGCTGCATACACGCTATTTCCGGCCTTTGCCGATGCAACCATAATCGAAACGGGTGTCGGAATCCGCCCAGCCTTTCCGGACAATCTTCCACGTGCAAGCCATCAGGGAAAGGTGATCTCGCTCAACGGCCTCTACCGTCACGGCTTTCTGCTCGCGCCAGCCATGGCGGCCGAGGCGGCTGAACTTGTCTTCAACCAACATACCACGGGAAGGAATGCCTCATGAAAGTGATCGTTAATGGCGAGGCCCAGGATGTCGCGGCTGAGACGCTGTCGGAGCTTTTAGTCCTGATGGAATACGAGGGTGACTGGCTGGCGACAGCCGTCAACGGTGAGCTGGTCCATCGCGAAGACCGGTTCAATCGTTCGCTCAACGACAATGACAGGATCGAAATCCTGTCGCCGATGCAAGGAGGCTGACGGATGCTGACGCTTTATGGATCCGAAATAAACTCCCGTCTGCTGCTCGGCACAGCGCGATACCCCTCTCCTGCCGTCCTCTCCGAGGCTGTCAGGCAATCGGCGACGGAAATAGTCACCGTCTCGCTTCGTCGTGAGATGTCTGGCGGCCGCACTGGGGGCGCCTTCTTCGAGATGATCCGCGCACTCGGCGTTCGTATCCTTCCCAACACTGCAGGTTGCCACAGCGTCGGGGAAGCGGTGCTGACCGCAAGGATGGCACGCGAGCTATTCGCCACCGACTGGATCAAGCTTGAGGTCATCGGCAACCATGATACGCTACAGCCGGATGTCTTCGGTCTCGTCGAGGCGGCTCGCATTCTCGTCAACGAAGGTTTCGAAGTCTTCCCGTACACGACCGACGATCTGGTCGTGGCCGAACGACTGCTGGAGGCCGGCTGCAAGGTGCTGATGCCTTGGTGCGCACCGATCGGCAGCGCTGCCGGGCCGCTCAATCCGACAGCGCTCAGAGCAATGCGGGCCCATTTCCCAGACGTGTCGCTGATCGTCGATGCCGGCATCGGTCGGCCGTCGCACGCAACTGCAGTCATGGAGCTCGGTTTCGATGCGGTTCTGCTCAACACCGCCGTTGCCGGCGCCGGAGATCCCGCGGCGATGGCAGCCGCCTTTGCCGCGGCAATCGCCGCCGGCAAGCAGGCATTTGACGCTGGCGTGCTGGAGCCGCGCGACATGGCTGTTCCCTCCACGCCGGTGATCGGAAAGGCGGTGTTCACATGAAGCTCGATCCGTTCTACCTGATCGTCGACAGCGCCGAATGGATTGCCCGGCTGGTACCGCTTGGCGTCAAGCTGGTGCAGTTGCGCATCAAGGATCGTCCGGAGACTGAACTACGCGCCGAGATCCGTCGCGCAGTAGCAGTCTGCGCTAAACATCAATCTCAGCTGGTCGTCAACGACCACTGGCGGCTTGCGATCGAGGAAGGTTGCGGCTTCGTACACCTTGGCCAGGAGGATCTTGCGACAGCGGACCTCGACGCGATCCGAGCGAGTGGCCTGAAACTCGGCCTCTCAACGCACGACGAACGCGAGCTGGAAACCGCACTGGCAGCGAGGCCTGATTATATCGCACTCGGTCCGGTCTACACGACGATCCTCAAGCAGATGAAATGGGCGCCGCAAGGGCTGACGCGGCTGAGCGAATGGAAATCGCGCATCGGCGACCTGCCTCTGGCGCCATCGGCGGGTTGAATGTCGAACGGATCGAAGGCGTCCTTGCTCACGGGGCGGATAGCGTCGCCGTCGTGACCGACGTGATGCGGCATGAAAATCCGGAACTTAGAACAAAGCAATGGATCATCGCCACAGCGCAGGCGCGAACTCCCAATCTTCAGTAAGCCGCCAGGAAACCTGGGTAATGGATCATCTTGAGGCGGAAGGGCTGGTTGAAATGTTAGCAAAGCAGGGGCCGATTGTTGCCAAATTGGATTAGAACGACGCCCGCCAGATCTGCGAGATACGGTCGGCACGAGTAGGGCGGGTCGCGCACAGTCAGGGGGCGTCGGTTCATCATGACCCTCGTCGGATATAACGCAACATCGGAGCACCGATGGTGGAGTTCTACGTCTCCCACTGTCTGCGGCGCGTCGTACGCTGCGATGATGACAATCATGTCGATCGCTGGTGCCCTGACTGGCGTCATCGACGAGGACACGCGCGCGCCGCTGAGCCAGATGCAAAAGCACAACAACCTCAAGGTATACTACACGGTAACGAAAGAGGTCCTGAACGCACTCGGGATTGCAGCACAATAGCGGTTGGAGTGCCGTTCCGCTCTATACGCAACGCGTGGCACGCTCCGAGCTTCTCAAACCAGCGGAGGGGCTAGACCATCCCCGTGGTCTTTTCGTTCCGGCCGCGGGTCACTCGTTTTGGCAAGCCGGGTCGCTTGTAAGATCAGTCACCCGAATGGCGGACAGCTTGGTGCCGGCCCTCTTGAACCGACGCCGTGTCTGCCACGGCCAGGACGCTCCTCCAACAATGAGCATAGCAGGCGAAGTCGCCCCGCGACGGCGCCAGTTCGCGCACGGCTTGACCGGTTAAAAGGGCAGCGCAAGGCGGCTCGCTCAGAGAAGGTGACAAGGTCAGTTTCGAGGTAGGCCAGGACCGCAAGATCGGGAAGTCCAAGGCCGAGAACGTCAGCGTGCTCTAATTAAGGGCTCCGCGTGACAGCCTGACCAAGAAATTCGGTCAGGCTAGTCGCGTCTGAGATCCGCGGGCTCACGGATCCGCTTTAAATCCGTCGCCCTGAACCGATTTGAACCAGCGACCCGCATTCCAAACTGAATATCAAAAAATTCCTGCTCTTCACCTTCAGCGTATCGATATGAAGGTCAGGAATGAACATGTCGCGCGCGGCTACAACAGGCTTCGGCTTATCCCGCGGATCCGGCCCACCGCCCCTGGCGAACTCATCACCGCGGCCTGCCGGTAGCTTGAACTCCTCATCCCGATCGGCAAGACCCACAAGGTCGCCTGACAAGTCGAAGAGCTGCTGGGCGACAAGATGCACGACGTCTCCTTCCCGCTGGATCCGGCCCATTGATCGCCATCATCGAGGATCCGAGAACGACCCGCCGTCGTTTTTCAAACAGCGTCGGCCAGACAACTAGATTGGCAGGCCCGGTCTCGTCCTCGATGGTGATGAACATGACGCCCTTGGCCGATCCCGGCTTTTGCCGCACTAGGATAAGACCAGCGGTATAGACCCATCGCCCGTCCTTCGATCTGCTGATTGGGGCGATGCGCAACCCACCACCGGTCAAAGACATCGCTCAGGAGCCATTGTTCATCGATGATCCCGTGATCCCACGGCGCCACTCGATTTCCGAAAGCATCTTGAGAACCTTTGCCTCGTCGGCTCACTCAAGTGCGGTATCGCGCATGCGAACAAAGTGTTGGGCGGCGTCGCCACGCGCTGTCCGAAATAGGTCCGATGCGGGCGAGCAAACTGCAGGGATGGGAGGAACGCAGTACAGAACAGCGCCGCCGACGGAGATCAGACGCATCGCGGGACTTAGCGCTCCTCGCCTTGACCATGGCGTTCCAGGTCGCGTGTAGCAGTGCGCCGAAGAGAACGAAAAGGATGACGTCGAGAGGCAAAGAGTAGATCCGGAGTATGAGAGGAGGCGGAATACGCCCTAACGCATTCCAAACTTTTGAAAAGACACCTGCAGTTTGCACGAAAATGCGCGGGTGCGGTCGCATCCATTCAATATGATGGTGGTCACCGCGGCAATTATTACGAGCGCGCGACATGCGTTCAAACTAAGTGCCACTTTCAACTATGAGGTGTTTCTAATGGAAACAAGAACAGACAGGGATGTCGTCACGAACGACAAGAGAACATATATGGAGAATGAGAGAGGCGATTCTTCTATGTTGCTGAAATATAGATTGTATTCCATAGCTTTGACATAGAGGGAGATCAGAGCTTCTGGTTGTGCAATTTTAGGAGATCGCGGTGCGGAATAAAGCTACAAACCTATTCGCAAACGCAAAAGACCTAGAGTTTCGATGGTGGTCACGACGGCGAAAACATCAAAGCTGCTGATGATGTATCGAAAGCACCGGCGGTCAGATACTGCGGGCGCCGGGTTCGGCCGACCGAAATCGGGTTGTCTTGTACGGACGCTCAAAAGTTGTTTTATGATAGGAAGACGAGAGATGATTGAAAAATACTATGCCGTCATGTTAGCCATATCTCAATTCTTAGGCGGGAACAAAAGCGGCTAAATGGCGGACGGCTATGCATGGTCAAGCTGACGAACTTCTTTCCTTCTATGGGCATGACCTGAAGCTGGTCGAATGCTCCGCGAAGATGGCCGCGGCCTACCGCATCGATGGCGACGCCAGCCGAACTCTTTGGCAAGTCTATCCGGAACTTCAGAATTCTATCGGCAGGTCCCACGTCAAGGCGGTTCTCGCCAGCGGCCTTCCACGCACCATCACAATCGAGCCCGAAGCTCGGAGTTCTATTGCTTTTCCGTGGCGAACTGGGGCTAGGCGTCATCGAAAAGCGAATTGGGAACGCCCTCTCGCGGGTGTCCGGTGAAGATCCAGACAGGGCTTTGCTTCTCCATCAGGCGAGACATGACGCTTTGACCGGACTAGCCAACCGCCGCCAGTTCAGCAACGACCTTGAGACAAGCCTCCCTGGGATCGGTGGACACAAGCTTGCGCTGATGCAGATCGATCTCGATGACTTCAAGCCGGTCAACGACACGCTCGGTCACGGCGCGGGCGACGTCGTCCTCAAGATGACCGCGGAACGCATCCAAGCCCTGCTTCGTGACGGCGAGACCGCCTACAGGCTCGCGGGCGATGAATTTGCCGTTATTCAACGGGGAGACGACCAGCCCGCTGAGGCTGAACGCCTGGCCGAATCCCTGGTCCTGGCCTTCAAAGAGCCGTTCACGATCGAAGGCATCAGCGTCTTCGTCGGCGCAAGCGTCGGCATTGCCATTGCACCGGATGATGGCAGCGACGGAGAACAATTGATGAAGGCGGCCGACATTGCGCTCTATGCCGCCAAGAACGATGGACGCGGCCGGGCAAGAATGTTCAACCGCTCGATGATGATCATGCTGGAACAGCGTGAGATGCTGCGGCGCAGCCTGCGGGTCGCCCTTCGGGAACAACAATTCTTCGTCGAATATCAGCCAGTCGTCGAGGTAGCGGAGGGGATCGTCGGGTTTGAGGCGCTGCTACGTTGGCGCCATCCTTATGCTGGAGTCATTCCGCCCAGTCTTTTCATTCCCATGGCCGAAAGCGACGGCTTGATGGCGGAAATCGGCACGTGGGTTCTCGAGCAGGCCTGCCGGGAGGCGTTGACCTGGCCGTCGCACTGCATCGTAGCTGTCAACCTTTCCCCGGCCGAGTTCCTCCAAGGCGGTTTCACCGATCGCATATCCAGCATCCTCGATGAGGTCGGATTTCCGGCAGATAGACTGGAGCTGGAGATCACCGAAACCGTCTTGCTTGAGCGAACAACCGAAAACCTCGACATGCTCCACACGCTCGAGGTGCTGGGCGTCCGGATCAGGCTGGACGACTTTGGCACCCGCTATTCGTCGTTGAGCTACTTGCAGAACTTCCCATTCGATACGATCAAGATCGACCGGCATTTCATCACGGATATTGAGACGAATCCGAAAGGCCAGACGATCGTACGCTTCATCATCGGCCTCGCACACGGACTGGGGATGCAGGTCACGGCAGAAGCCGTCGAAACCGCCGGTCAGGCTGCCTGGCTCGGCAAGAGAAAGTGCGACCGGCTACAGGGAAATTTCCTGGGCGCCCCGATGTCTGCCAAAGCTACCCGCGATTATCTGCAGCGAACGTCGTTTGCAATGCACCAGGCGTGACCTCGCCCGAACGAGCGCCGATGCCCCCAAAGCTGTCACTGCCAATTTTCGTGAAAAGCCATCGCGATACGGTGGATCAGTTGACATCGCCTCCGATCGAGAAGGCCGTAAGCCCATCGATCAGCTCTTGCTGCCGTAAAGTGCTTCTGCAGCTACCGGTATCAATCGGCAGACCGCTTAGCTCCTGCAGCCGCGTACCCCAGTTGCACATACTAACAAGCACAGGTTCCAAGGATTTTCCCAGCTCCGTGAGCTCGTACTCCACCTTAGGCGGAATCTCGGGATAAATGATGCGGTTGATAACGCCGTCGGCTTCCAGCTCCCTGAGTTGAAGCGTGATCATTCGCGGCGTCGCAGCGGGAGTGAGGCGGCAGATCGCGTTGAACCGCAGTTTGCCATCTAGCAGATGAAACAGGATCACCGGCTTCCACAGACCCCCGATGACCGAGATTGTCGCTTCCACGGCGCATCCAGTCCGGTTGGCCGTACTGCGCTTGCGCTTCGGCTTGGCACTATCATCCATGATACTACATGCTCTCTTTGTACGTACTTCATTCAGAGCGTCATACTCCTACTTCACGGCAGTGAAAAGAAGGACGGCTGGCACCGGAGGGCCTGTTCCAGCCGTTTCACCTCAAGAAGGAGCTGTGCCTCACAATGTCTACGGAACAAAAGCCACTTATCTCGGTCGTTGGCGCAACGAGCAAGCAAGGCCGCAGCGTGGCCACGACACTTCTCAAGAGCAATCAATACAGGGTTCGCGCATTGACCCGGAACCGCGATTCAGAAGAAGCTCGCAGCCTCGCAGCTCTTGGTGCGGAAGTTGTGGTCGCACCGCTGGGGCCCGGCCATCAGAAGGAACTGGTCGCAGCCTTTGCGGGCGCGGATGGCGCGTACCTGATGACGCCGCAGCTTCTGCCACAAGACAACGCCGAATTTGCCCTGGGCAAACAACTGGCCGATGCAGCCGTTGAAGCCGGCGTCGGTCACATCGTCTTCTCGACATTAGAAAATGTCGAAAAGATCTCGGGTGGGAAGAAGTTCACGCCTCACTTCACCGACAAGGCGCTCGTTGCCGATTACATTCGCACCCTGCCAATTGCACACTCGTTCGTCTCTCTCGCCTTTTTCTATACGAACCTGCTGGAATATTACGTACCGCAGATGGAAGGCGACACGCTCCTCATGCCGATCTACCTCCCTGGGGACTTCCGCGCGCCGTTCGTCGATCCTATGACGGCAACGGGACCGGCCGTCCTTTCTGTGCTGTCCGACTTGGAGACATTCAAAGGAAAGACCCTTCCAATCGTCGGCGACATCATTTCGCCACGTGAGATGGTCGAAACTTTCCAGCACGTGACCGGCATCAAGGCAGAATACCGTAGCGCTTTCAAGCGCGAAGAACTGCTGAAATACTTTCCGGCATTCGGCGCCAATGAGCTTCTTGTCGATGAACTGATCGGCATGGTCGAATTTGCGGTCGAGTACGGCTACTTCGACAAGGAACACGATCTGGAATGGAGCCGCCGCTTGAATCCGGAGACGCTTTCCTGGGAGCAGTTTCTGAAGTCGTCCGACTGGCGCGGCGACAGGAAGCAGTTCGGCCTTTGAACCAGTCCGCCGGGGCCGACAACCGCCGGAATACGGTCACGCAGTTGTCGACGTCGAAATGGCACAGGCTGGCTTATCGCGTCACGCGAAGCGCATTCAGCCGCAACAACAATGGTGAAAACGATATGAGCGTTGAAGACAACAAGCGCATCGTGCGCGAGTTTTGCAATCACTTTAAGACATCAAATGCTGATGGTCTAATTGACGGCATGACAGAGGACGCAACTTGGTGGGTCAATGGAAAGCCGCACCTGTTTCCGTCGGCCGGGACAAAAACGAAAACGGAAGCTGCAAGCATGTTCCGCGACATGTTTACGGCCTATTCGAACGGTCTTGATATGAAAGTCATCAACCTGATCGGCGAAGGAGATAGCATCGCTGCTGAGGCGCGATCGCAGGCAACCACGAAGTCCGGCAAGATCTACGAGAACGAATACTTTATTCTGTTCAAGATCCGCGATGGAAAGATTGCGAGCGTAAGGGAATACACCGACCTTATGCATGTCCGAGAAACCTTCGGCTAGTCTAAGGCCATTGCGACCAAGCCCGCTTCCCGCTTTGAGCGCCGCGCAGCGGACGGAACCGGCTCGACGTTAATCGGCCTTCTATCAGAAATCGCTCATTCTGCGATGCGCATCGCTGGTCTTGAACGGATACGACCTTCGGCTCCTGCGCTTCTGATGTTAAGTGGCTTGAATTAAAAAGCATTTCCCATGAGACCGATCCTAAACAGCAATCTGTCCCATAGCAGTGGACAGAAATCTTGGGTGCCGACTCAATAAAGCTTTTGGGAAACGCGCTCGGCCATGAAATCAATGAAGGCGCGAACTTTGGGCGCTCGTGCCGACATAGGGGGCCAGACGAGCGAAACGCTGCCACGTTCGTCCGTGTAATCTGCGAGGACGGCTTGAAGCCGTCCCGCCGCAATGTCTTCGCTTACGAGATAGCTCGGCGCCTGAATAATTCCCAAGCCACCCAGTGCGGCGGATGCAAGTGCCTCGCCGTCATTTAAAACGACAGAGGGCTTGATTGGCGTTGGTTGGAGTGAATTTTTGAAGGCCCAAACTTCCGGCCGACCAGTGGTTGGAAAACGATAAAAAACACAGCAGTGATTATGGAGATCTGACGGAGTTTGCGGGGTGCCGCGGTGTGCAAGATATTTCGGCGAGGCGCACGTTATGAATGTGTGTGGTCCGATCCTCCGTGCGCGCAACGTCGAATCGTCCAGCTCACCTAGCCGCAGCACCACGTCATACCCACCATTGATAATATCAACCTTGACGTCATCGAGGCTGATCTCGGTCATCACATCTGGAAAGCGGATGCGAAAATCGAGGAGCGCCGGCATGATGATCTTGCGACCTAAGACTGTGGGCACACTCACCTTAATGCGGCCTCGGGGTGCCTTTTGAACCAAGTGAAGCTCTTGCTCAGCGTCTTGCAGTTCTTTCATTATGCGGGCGACGTATCGATATAGAATGTCGCCTTCCCCGGTCACAGCTAGCGATCTGGTCGTACGGTTCAGCAATCGCAGGCCTAGACGCGCCTCAAGTCGCTCCACCGCCTTTCCCACGGCCGATGCAGATAGACCAAGCTTCCTTCCCGCAGCCGCAAAACTTCCGGTTTCGACGGCGACTGAAAACGCGACGAGGCCGCTAAGGGATTCTATTGAGGCGATTGAAGACATTATGTCCGGTATGATGCGACGAAGACCCCCATTCCGTCAACAGCCGCGATTCTCCAATATCTACACAGCAACTGTTCGCGCAGACCGCTACTAGAACGTCGGCTAAGCATTGGGAGGAAGTAATCATGTCTCACACTCATGCACGTGCCCCGTCGTTGATCATTCAACGCGCCGGGTAAAGGATCAAGCAAGCAATGACAGGATTGCGGCAGGTAATATTCGAACGCCTGAAAACGACTGCGATGGTGTGGCTCGCCGTCTACCCAAGCGTCCTTCTGATTATTTGGATTGTAGGCGACTGCATGCAGGATTGGCCAATGCCGCTGCGCGTACTGGGCGCAACGCTCATGGTCGTGCCAATTGTCACCAACGTTAGCCAACCCGCAGTCAGGACAATTGTCGGCAAAATCGAACAGGTAATGGTGCAGTGGCAATCACGTAACCGGCTCTAGCCTCGTCCTTTCCGGACGAATACTCGAAAGTGGAAGGATCCACAGATATGACGATGCCCCTCGACAACAAACCGAGCCGCAAAGCCTTCAATTGGATCAGCGGATCTCAATGCCAAGAAGGTCAGTTGAAACAGTCAATAGACCCAGCGACTTATAACGTAATCGGCCACTACCCCGACTACGGCCTTGAGGCAGCGAAATTTGCGGTGGCAGCAGCCTCTAAAGCCTTTCGCGAAACAATGTGGGCGCATGATCATGAATTACGGGCTGGTGTGCTCGACCAACTAGCGTGCGCCTTCGAACGCAATCGCGACAGACTACTCGAAATTCTGTCGTTGGAGAACGGCAAGGTAAAGGCTGAAGCTGCATTCGAGCTGGACATGGTTGCGAGCAAACTCCGCTACTCGGCAGCCACTGCCCTGGTCGAAGGTGGACGGGCATTGACACCAAAGCCCGGGAGCATCTCCGTGATCCTTCGGCAACCGATGGGAGTCGCGGCGGTCATTGCACCTTGGAACTCTCCGGTTATTCTGACGATCCGATCACTCGCCCCAGCGCTCGCTGCTGGTTGCACCACCGTCATCAAACTCCCGGCACAAGTCGCACAGACGGCAAGCGTCATGGCCGAGATTATGGCGGAAGCAGAGGATCTTCCGAATGGCGTGATCAATCTGTTTTTCGAAAGCGGTCCTGAGGGCTCCGCTTATCTCGTGGACTCGCCGGAGGTTCCAGTCGTCAGTTTCACCGGATCTACCCGTACCGGCCGAGCCATTAGCAGCGCCGGCGCGAGATACCTCAAACGTTTCGGAATGGAGCTCGGCGGCAAGACGCCGATGATCGTCTTTGACGATGCAGACCTTGATGCCGCCTTGCCGGCACTGGAAAAGGCGCTGACTGTCTTCAGCGGTCAGTTCTGCATGACGGGGTCCCGCTTGCTCGTGCAGGATGGAAAATATGAGGCCGTGCGCAACGGCTTGGCGGAGAGATTGCGCAGCGTCAAGGTTGGCCCCGCCGCCGACCCCTCCAGCGATATGGGCCCGCTGATCGACCGCGCTAACGTTGCGCGGGTCGATGGTGTGGTCGAGGCCGCTATCGCAGCCGGCGCGAAGGTCGTCGAGCGGGGCGGACCCATCAATGTGGGTCCCCTTGCAAACGGCGCTTTCTTCCGCCCGGCCCTTCTGGAAGTCTCCGACAACAGTCTTGCTATCGTACAGGAGGAGACTTTTGGCCCAGTGCTGACGATTCAGCGGTTCTCTGACGAGGCGGAAGCGATCCGTCTTGCCAACGACAATGAGTACGGACTGTCGGCCAGCATCTGGACACGCGATGTAGATCGATCCTTGCGCGTCGCGCAGGCGCTCGAAGCGGGCTCGGTGTGGATCAATGACTGGGCGAAGGTCTACGACGGTACCGAGGAGGGCGGATTCAAGCAGTCTGGCGTTGGCCGCTTGAACGGTCTGGCCGCGCTGGACGATTTCATCGAACACAAGCACATCGCGCTCAAGCCGGGCTTGGCGCAACGCTGACACCTCAATTCCCAAAGTCACTTAGAAGGAGGAATATACGATGTCTATCAATGCGCACGCTAAGAAGTTGTCTAAAGCCGAGCCTGCATCCCCCACGTCACCGTTGGGGGTATTGCAGTCGATCCTGTCGAACCCGACTGACCTGGATTTCGTAAAACAATTCACGACGGACGATTTCATTTATGTTTCGCTGAACTATGAGCACGCGGAGCTGAAGCGGATCATGCCTTGGGCCGGTACCAACGAAGGTACCGAAGGGCTGGTTCAGACTTTTATCGATGTCGGCCGTTACTGGACGACAGACAACTTCGAAATTCAGGACAGCTTCGAAAATAAGAGCGGAGCAGCGATCTTCGGCACGTTCACCTACACATCAAACGTTTTGGGCAATACGGTGACGTCGCCCTTTTCGGTTCTGGCGCGCGGTGAGAACGGCAAGCTGTCTTATGTGCAGTTTATGGAAGATACTTTCGCAACGGTCCGCAGTTTCAGAAACGGCGGCGAGTATTCCATCAAAGCGAACCCAGACGGGTCCGAAATCACTGTCTGAATGTAAGTCTGCCTCGCGGCAACGATCACTAACTTGATGTAATAGGTTTCGGGCAGCAAGTAATCGCCAGGCGAACTGAACGAAACTTCGGTCAGTTTTCGGCAAAACAACGCCGAAAAAACAATCCTGATCCTGCATGCGCTTGCTCACCTCTCGCAGGAGCGATGGCGCCTAACCGGCACGGCTTAGGCGTTATCGGCTAGACAGTGACTTCGCAGCGGCTGCATTTTTAGCTTCTTCGATGGAAAGGCGAACCGCTCGTTTCATGGCATCCTTCTCGCCGAATATCGCAACAAAAGCCGTGGCACCTTCCAAACGGGCTAACGTGTCAGTCGCAATGTCGCGAGCTACATCGACAGGCATGGCGCGGGACAGGATGCTCGACAGATGATCGCGATGCGCTTGAAAAAATGCTCGAACGGCATGCTTCGCAATCGGGGTCTCGTCACTTGTGCCGTAGGCTAGATGCAGACCTACGCATCTGCCGCGATCAGTGAGAGTGGTCGCGATAAATTCGATGACCTCGACGAATTCATCATCCCATTGCCCGGAGGCTGAGTCTCTTTGACCGAATGTCTCTTGCAAAGTGAGATCAAGTACCGCCGGAACGAGAGCTTCCTTATTGGGGAAGCGGACGTACAGCGATGATTTCTTCAGGCCCACGGCATCCGCGAGGTCATTCATCGACGCGCCTGCATAACCTTTTGATCGAAACAACTCCCTCGCAGTCGATACGATCGTTTCTCTCATGACTTTCATACGTCTTCTCCGAGCCAGGGTTCTCCGCATTTGATACAGGAAATCTAAGGGGTTGACAACCGACCGTTCGGTCGTATTTTACCTTCATTCGCGACTGTTGGTTTGTCGAATCCTTTGAGAAGGAATTCTAAAATGGCCGTAAGCTACAAAACGCAAAAGGTACAAGACGTCGAGGTTTTCTACAGAGAGGCCGGTTCAAAGGAAGCACCAGTCCTTCTTCTGCTCCACGGTTTTCCGTCATCCAGCCATATGTTCCGTGATCTGATCCCGCTGTTGGCAGATCAATACCGCGTCATCGCACCAGACCTTCCCGGGTTCGGTCGAACGAGTTCACCTGAACGTGGAGAATTCCCTTACACATTCGATAAACTCGCCGCTGTCATGACGGGCTTCACAGAGGCACTCGGCCTCAGCCGCTATGCACTTTACGTTTTCGACTACGGTGCACCGATCGGGTTCAGGATGGCGACGGCCAATCCGGACCGAATCTCCGCCATCATCAGCCAGAATGGCAACGCCTACATCGAAGGGTTCAGTGATGCATGGACTGCGTGGGAGGCATATTGGCGTGACCCCTCCGCTCAAAACAGAGAGGCATGTCGGGCATCTCTGTCTCCTGGGGTGATCGAGAACTGGCAATACCGCACCGGGACATCAAAGGAGCGTCTTTCACCCGATGGTTATCAACTTGATATCGCGTTCATGTCGCGGCCGGGTGCTGAAGACATTCAACTGGATCTAATCCTCGACTACAGAACAAACATTGACCGGTATCCGGAGTTTCAGGCGTATTTTCGGGATCACCAGCCACCGTTCCTGGCGGTCTGGGGCAGACATGACCCAGCATTCGTACCCGCGGGTGCTGAGGCCTATAAGCGTGACCTGCCCACCGCGGAGGTCCATCTGCTCGATACCGGCCATTTTGCCTTGGAAACACATGCGGATGAGATCGCTCAGTTCATCCGGAGCTTCCTGATCAGACATGTCTAAGCTCGATACGACTGTCGTCGTCGGGCTTGGCTCAAGTGGCCACTGAAAAGCGGACAATCGCGAAGCTTCACGGGGAGGACAGGTACGGGTTTTACGACCTATTCCAAGTGTTCCTGTTCAAGCAACGGAGTTTTGCACGTCTGGCACCTACAGGATGCCAGCAATCCCCGCGAAATAGTGTTCGCTTGTTCGGTTGGATCCGACGGTGTCCTTCGCAAATAACTTGAAACACATCAACTTATCCTGGTGGAAAGGAACAGATACATGATCAATCTTGAAGGCAAACGCGCACTGGTAACTGGCGGATCGCGAGGCATTGGTGCTGCGATCGCATTGGCGTTGGCAGAAAACGGCGCGGATGTCGCGTTCACCTACCAACGCTCCGCCGAAAAAGCCTCGAAGGTAACCGAAGCGATCGAAAAGATGGGGCGTCGCGTGGCTGCAATCCAAGCGGACAGCGCCGACCCCGAGGCAATTGCTAGCTCAGTAAGCGAGGCCGTCTCCGCTTTGGGGGGGCTGGACATCCTTGTGAACAGCGCCGCGATTGGCCACAACGGCATGATCGTCGACCTGGATGTCTCAGCGTATCAGACCTTGATGGATGTCAATGTACGAGCTCCGGTCCTGTTCGCGAAAGCCGTCATCCCGCATCTCGGCAAAGGCGGCCGCATCGTCACAATCGGCTCGGCTCTGGGCGAGCGGGTACCGTTTCCCGGCATACACCCTATGCAATGTCCAAGGCAGCACTCACATCCTTCACACGCGGTCTTTCGCGTGAACTTGGTCCAAGTGGTATCACCGTCAATCTCGTGCAACCCGGAGCAACCGATACTGAAAGCAACCCGGCGGACGGCCCGGCTGCAGACTTGCAGAAAAGCTTGACCTCCTTGGGACGCTACGGCGAACCGCGGGAGATTGCCAACGCTGTGGTATTTCTCGCAAGCCCGGCCGCGAGTGTCATCACGGGCGCTATTCTCACCGCAGACGGCGGTGCAATCGCCTGACTTGCTCGTGCAAGATTCTGATGGAGCGATGGTGCCCACCTTTTCGATCGCCCGGACTAACCGGCAACACACCATTTCGGTGGGCGCCATCTCCATGCTTATACCTTCCTCACAATAGGAGACCTCAATGGCAAAGCCTGAACTTTTCGTCACGGCCGGATACGGGCAGAAATTCCATGAGCTTTTGCACTTTTCACAAGCGCTCAAGATTGGTGATCGCATCGAGATCTCCGGCCAGGGCGGATGGAACGATGAACTCGAAATTCCGGAGTCAATCGTGACCGAGATCGAGAGAGCATTTGAGAATGTCCGGCGAACCTTGGCCACGGCTGGCGCGGACTGGAAGGATGTCGTCCATGTCAACTCTTATCACGTCGGAGGCTTTCCACCGATCGTGAACGAAACGATTGCCGGTCTTTTCCGTGAGTACATGCCCGATCGAGCTCCGATCTGGACGCAGACCGGTGTGGAAGCCCTTGGGCTCCCCGCCATGCGAATTGAGATCCGTGTCACTGCCATCCTGGAATGACTCTGGCGCCTACCACGGCTGCATTACGATGCAAAGGCTAGTCGCGTTTAGCAACGACCGACCCATGGCCAAAGCCTGTGACCGCCTTAATGCGATCAGAATCTCAGCCTCCCAAGGAGAATGTAATGAACACCGACAGTTGCCCCATTCCCACACCGCAGGAGCGCTCCTTCCTAGCCATCCAGCAAGCGGCCGAACAGACGATGCTTGAGAAGGTGTCGCGCGCCATCTCCGATGCGACAGCCGAAGTCACGAGGAACGTGCAAGACGCTGGTTTGGAATTTGAACCGACCAGTGAAGGCTACTTCATGTTCGCGGTTCAGCAGGCAACATTCGTGCGCCTTTGCGGAGGCAATCCGGATACGCTGCGGGGAGGAAACCCGGAGGTTGGCGAACATGTCATTCGGAACTGTCGCAACATCATTGACACCTATTGGAAGAGCCACACAGCACAGACCGCGGTGCCCTGAAAGGCACTTTCCTGTCCCAGGCAATCGGTCACAGCAATAAACGAGGTCCATCATGAAATGGGAATACCTGACGGTCGACAAGACACTCGATAACCAGCAGATGAACGAACTTGGTGACGCCGGGTGGGAATTAGTTGCGGTCGTTTCACCAGCGCATTTCGTCTTTCATTATTTCTTCAAGCGGGAAGCTCAGCCGCTATAGCAACTATCGAAGGACTGAAGCGTTTACAGGCGTCTTGCCTTTTAGCAATGCAAATGGCGCTCGGCAGGGGCGGGACGACCGCGATCTGGCCCCGCAATCGCTGGGCAATCCCTTATCAGTGGAATTCAGCAGATTGGGCTGAGCGCTGCAAATTGGGTTCATCGGTGAATGACAGTTAGCCCGTGCAGTTACGGAAAAGGAAGAACAGATGAAGGCTGCAGTCTATGGCAACCCTGGTGTTCCGGCCGTTCTTGAATATGCCGGATCCTGCCTGCGGGCCGGGCGACGTGCTCATTGCCGTCGAGGCTATTTCCATTGAGGGAGGCGACCTCTTTGGTGAATTGCACTGAGAGCTGACCCAGGCTCCACCCGCTTCATGTTTCGGACATGGTTCCGCAAGACCATGTGCATGGGCGCTGCCATCCACGAGACGGGCGGCGCGCGGATGGGAGAGACTCCGGAGATATCCATCAGTGCTCAATCGCTACAACCAAGTTTGGGACGCGCCTAACCTCATCGTCACCGACGCCAGCGCCTTCCCCGGCAGTGGAGTTGCCGGCACCACCCTCACCGTCATGGCCCTGACCCTTTGCGCCTGCCGTCATCTCGTTGATGGAGAAGAGTATTCCTCTTAAAAAGGCTCTAACGCAGATGAGCAACTGCCCGATTACACCAGGTCTTGAGTGGAATCGAACCGCCGACGGCCTTATTTGGGACAGAAATCCAGCTGGATTTCTTAGTGAAAATTCCTGCTCTTCACCTTCAGCGTATCGATATGAAGGTCAGGCACGAACATGTCGCGCGGGGCTACAACAGGCTTCGGCTTGTCCCGCGGATCCGGCCCACCGCCCCTGGCGAACTCATCACCACGGCCTGCCGGAAGCTTGAACTCTTCATCGCGATCGGCGAGGCCGGTCAGATCGCCTGACAGATCGAACAGCTGCTGGGCGACAAGATGGACCACCTCCCCTTCCCGCTGGATCCGGCCATTGACGGCCATCATCGAGGATCCGAGAACAACCCGCCGGCGTTTTTCGAACAGCGTCGGCCAGACAACGAGATTGGCCGGCCCGGTCTCGTCCTCGATGGTGATGAACATGACCCCCTTGGCCGATCCCGGCATTTGCCGGACCAGCACAAGGCCAGCGGTATAGACCCACCGCCCGTCTCTCGAATTCATCGCCTCGGCGCAGGTGATGATATTGCGCACTGATAAATCCTTGCGCAGGAAGGCGATCGGATGCTGCCGCAATGTTAGCCCGGTATGGCTGTAGTCCTCAATCACGTTATGCCCGTCCGTCATCTGCCGAAGCGCGACTTCAGGCTCCTGCTGCTCGGCAATCGCAGCCATCTCCCGTTCGGCCGCGGCGGCAAACAACGGCAATGGCTCGTCGCGCAGCGCCTTGATCGCCCAAAGCGCGTCGCGGCGCTCAAGCTTCAGCGACGGCAGAAAGGCATCGGCCATGGCAAGCTGGACGAGCGCTTCCGATGGCACGCCGGATCGACGCCACATGTCGTCAACCGAGGCAAAGGCATGGTCCATTCGTGCCGCGACGATGCGCGCGGCGTCAGCGACCGCCAGTCCTTTCACCTGCCGGAAACCGAGCCGGACACCATGGCGGCCAGAATCGCCGATCCGCTCCAGCGTGCAGTCCCACCGGGACCGATTGATGCAGACCGGCCGCACCTCGACGCCGTGGGCTCTCGCGTCGCCGACAATCTGCGCCGGCGCGTAAAAACCCATCGGCTGCGAATTGATGAGCGCCGCGCAGAAGGCTTCCGGATAATGGCATTTGATGTAGCTCGACGCATAGGCGATCAGCGCGAACGATGCCGCATGGCTCTCCGGAAAACCATAGGAGCCAAAGCCTTCGAGCTGGGAAAAGGTCTTTTCGGCGAATTCCGGCGTGTAGCCGTTCCTCACCATGCCGGACACGAGCTTGTCCTTGAAGCGCGAAACGCCGCCGGTGAACTTGAAGGTCGCCATCGACTTGCGAAGCTGGTCGGCCTCGCCGCCGGTAAAGCCGGCGCAGACCATCGCCACCCTCATCGCCGACTCCTGAAACAGCGGCACGCCGAGCGTCTTGCCGAGCACCGCTTCCAGTTCAGGCGTCGGATACTCGACCGCCTCCTTGCCTTCGCGCCGGCGTAGATAGGGATGCACCATGTCGCCCTGGATCGGACCGGGCCGGACAATGGCGACTTGCACCACGAGGTCGTAGAAGGTCCGGGGTTTTAGCCGCGGCAGCATCGCCATCTGCGCGCGGCTTTCGATCTGAAAGGTTCCGAGCGTATCGGCCTTGCGGATCATCGCATAGGTCGCAGGATCCTCCTGCTCGATGTCAGACAGGTCGAGATCCCGATCCTTGTGCTCGCGGATCAGGTCGAAGGCTTTGGCCATACAGGTCAGCATCCCAAGGGCCAGGATGTCCACCTTCATGAATTTCAGGGCTTCGACGTCGTCCTTGTCCCATTCGATGATCTGACGGTCCTTCATCGCGGCCGGTTCGATCGGCACGAGATCGTCGAGCCGGTCATGGGTGAGGACGAACCCGCCCGGATGCTGGCCGAGGTGCCGTGGCGCGCCCATCAATTGCTGCGCCAGTTTCAGGGTGAGAACAAGACGCCGGTCGTCCGGATTGAGATTGAGCTCGCGGACATTGCGGTCGCAGACCTCCTCCGACCAGGCCCACATGCCCGACGACAAGGCCTTGATCACGTCTTCCGGCAGGCCGAGCGCCTTGCCGACATCGCGGATCGCGCCGCGCGCCCGGTAGCGGGTCACGGTGGCGCAGAGCGCTGCCTTTTCTCTGGTGTAGGTGCGATAGATCCACTGGATCACCTCTTCGCGCCGCTCGTGTTCGAAATCCACATCGATATCCGGCGGCTCGTCACGCTCCTGGGATACAAAACGCTCGAACAGAAGATCGTTGGTCGAGGGGTCGATGCTGGTGATGCCGAGAATGTAGCAGACGGCACTGTTGGCGGCGGAACCCCTCCCCTGGCAAAGAATGCCTTCAGACCGGGCATAGCGCACGATCGAGAAGACGGTCAGAAAATACGGCGCGTATTTCATGGTGCGGATCAGATCGAGCTCGTGGCGCACGACCTTCAACACATCGGGCGGCAGTCCCTCGGGATAGCGATCGGGCACGCATTGCCAGACATAATGCTCCAGCGAAGCCTGGGCATCCTTGCCCGGTACGATCGCCTCCTCCGGATATTGATAGGTGAGCTCCTCAAGCGAGAAAGTGCACCGACGGACGATCTCCATGGTTCTTGCCAGGGCTTGCCGGTACCGCGGAAACAACCGCTCCATTTCTTCCGGCGGCTTCAGATAGCGATCAGCGTGGCGCTCGCGCTCGAAGCCGACTTCGTCGATCGTCATGCGGGTGCGGATGCAGGTGACAATGTCTTGCAACTGCCGGCGGCCTGGTTCATGGAAGAGGACATCATTGGTGACGACCGTCCGCACCCTGAACCGCGCAGCGAGATTGGAAATCTCATGCAGCCGCAGCTGGTCGTTCTGCCGGCGCCGCAGACAAAGCGATACATAGGCCCGATCACCAAACAGCTCGGCCATCTTGCGCAGCTGGATCGCGCAGACGTCATCCGGCAGATCCGGCACAAGAATGCCGATCATGCCGTCGTTGTACGCGATGACATCGTCCCAGTGCAGGATGCAGTTGTTCTTGCCGCCGCGCGACTTGCCAAGCGTGATGAGACGGGTGAGCCGGGAATAGGCAGCGCGGTCGGTCGGGTAGACCAGCAGCGACATGCCGTCGGCCAGATCAAGCCGGCAACCGACAACGAGGCGTAAGGCGGTGGCACGCGATGCTTCAAGCGCCCGGACAATTCCGGCAAGCGAATTGCGGTCGACAACGCCGAGGGCTTCGATGCCAAGAGCCTTGGCGGTCTCGAACAGTTCCTGCGCCGAGCTTGCACCGCGCAGGAAGGAAAAATGGGTCGTGACCTGCAGCTCGGCATAACTCATGCGAAGATCCCATGGCAGTACCAGCGATGGCTTCCGGTTTCCGGATCGAT
The DNA here is from genome assembly GCF_019685125.1 of Rhizobium sp. NZLR10. Taxonomy (NCBI): domain Bacteria; kingdom Pseudomonadati; phylum Pseudomonadota; class Alphaproteobacteria; order Hyphomicrobiales; family Rhizobiaceae; genus Rhizobium; species Rhizobium sp. NZLR10. The sequence goes on from NZ_JABDWE010000009.1 coordinate 106,173, forward strand.
GCCATCACCGGAGCGAAACACCCAGAGGCGCTCGCCGGCCTCGTCTTCGATGACGAAATAATCCCGCACCGCCTCCATCTCCGCGTCGCGCTGCCACCACTCGCCAAAAATCCGTTCCGGACCATCGGCCCGCTCGACCTTCCGGCGCTTGCCGCGCCAGGTGATCGAGACCGGCGGACGGTCCGGCAGCAAGGCGATGGCCTCGATCAGCTCGGGACGCGCCAGCAGCCGGACAGGCCGGCGCCAATGGCTGACCCAGGTGACCTCGACCGGATCGGCAGCAGGACTGATCCGTTGGACGGAGCGCTCGGGCACGTCGGAGGCAACGGGCGCCACCCGATACACGCGCTGGCCGCGGTTGCCGTAAATATCGATCAGCGGCGTCACGTCCTTCACTTCCTCCTCGACCAGCGAGGAGGATTTCTGGCGCTCCTCCAGGGGCTCTGCCATCACCGCAACCAGGGTGAGCTTTTCGATCCCGAAGCCGGGCTCGATCTTTTCCGTCCGGTCGCGAAACAGCTTCGTCAGCCAGGCGACATCGCGCACCGGCTTCACTGTGCCGGCGCGGATTGCCTGGCGCGCACCGTCAACCTTTTCGACGATCAGGTCGGCGCGCCGAACACCGAGGCCGCGCCTTTGCAGCTCCTCGATCAGTTGCACCACCAGCCGGCCGACATATTTGTCGATGGTTTCGGCAGCACCGATCGGCTCGGCGAAGGCGCGGCTCACCTCGACGAGCTCGGCGGTGCGGATCGGATCGATCGGTTCGCTGATGCGGCCGAACATCTGGTCGAGCCGCCGGCCAATCTCCGGACCGAAACGAAGCGTCAGTGGCGCGCGCGGCGTGTTGGCCAATTCGCCGATGGTCTGGAAACCAAGCGTGCGCAGATCGCTGACGACTTTCCCGGGAAGGCGCAGCAACGATATCGGCAGCTTTTCGACGGCGCGGACGGTCTCACCTGAAGGCACGATGACCGTTTCGCGGCTGATGGCACGAGCACAGGCATGCGCCGCACCCCAGGTGTCGGCGATGGCGACACGGGGAGTGAGTTTTTTTGCCAGGAACTGATTGGCGATCTTCGTCACCATGGCGAGCTCGCCGCCCTGCAGGTGATCGGCACCCTCTGTGTCCATGACGATCCCATCAATCCCATCGACCGCGACGATCGGCGAATAGAGCGTCAGCGCCCAGAGGGTAATGCGCTCAAGTGCTGCGGCATCCTTTGCAGGATCCGCATCGACCAGCATCAGGCCGCGGAACAGTGCCTGTGCTTTGGCCGCCGGCATGCCGAGATGAACGCCGGCTTTCCTGGCGGCCGCGTCGGCGGCCGACACCCAGCGTTTCGAGCCGCTCCTGGCGATCACGGCAATCGCCTGTTCAGGCGGAATAGACGGATCGGCGCGACGAATGCGATCCGTCGGCAGATCCGGAAGATAGATCGAGACAACCCTTGTCATCGCACGCCCTCACGAGAAACTCAGCACATTCACCCGCTTTCACGCGCATCAATTCCAGCAACCATTGGGCTCTCCCCACACCCGGCACCGGCAATTCCTCCGACGGCATGACGCTCACCCGCCACCTTGTGGTCGACGCCGTCGGCTGCCCGAAGTCATTGGCCTCCGTCTGCCGTCGCCAGCGTCGGACGGCAAGCGCCATCGTGCCCGTTCGCTCGGCCGCCAGCTGCAGCCGGCGCGATCCGACCATCGGCAGGCGAACGAGTTCGCCGACGACGGCGCCGAGCCCACCAAAGGAAAGCCCTTCCTCCATGTTTGCCAGAACGTCTTCCTCCTTGTCGGATTCAACGAAGATAACCCGGTCCGGGTGGAGGCCGACCTGGGCGAGCGCCGGAAAGAACAGATCGGGGCGCGTCAGGCACCAGACGATCGGGCCTTTGGTGCGGGCCGCTATGCCCGCCGCACAGAGCGCTGCCGCCGCGCCATCCACCGTGCCCGATCCGCCGCCGGCAAATTCGTGCAGGCCCCCATGGGCCAGGCCACCTCCCGGCAGGACCGCATCGATTTCCGGCACGCCGAAGGAGAGACAGCCAGCCTTCCTGGCTGACACGCCCTCCAGCGAGGCGATGCGCTCGCGCAGATCGGAAATCACCCGTTCACGGGCAGCAGTCATCGTTCACGGCTCCCTTCAAGATCGTGTTGCCGGCCGACAATCATGTCGAACAAAATGCGGATGTTCCCCTTCTGTTCCGATCCTATAAAGGAGTCAAGCAACCGGAGGGATGGGAATATTATCCTGAACATTAGAAATCAGCAGAATACCCATGGGAATCAGCCCGATAGAAGCCTGCAGATTTTTTCCGAGCGTTTGGGAGCGCTAATCCCTTTGTGTGAATTGCGGGGACAAGTCGGATTCGTCACAGTGTCTTTAAGATTTTTCTGCTGAACCCCCGGCATGACGAAGCCTCCGAGATCAAAACCCCTCCTTCGCGACACCGAGGCCCCGATCCGTTCCCGGCCGCGAGGCAAGCGAAATCCAGCCCAACCGCAGCTGCTCTTCGATCCCATGCCCGAGCGCGTCGAGCCTGCGCTGGCGCAATTGAAGTCCCGTCCCCCAAAGGGAAACGAGTGGAGCTGGGAGCTTAAATGGGATGGCTATCGCCTTGCCGTTCATATCGAGCCGCAAGGGATCAGGATCCTCACCCGTGGCGGCCATGACTGGACGCACCGGTTTCCGGCGATAGAGCAGGCCGCCCGAGCGCTCGGGCCGGCGACGATGATCATCGATGGCGAAGCCGTCGTCCTCGACGAAGAGGGGCGGCCGGACTTTGGGCTGCTGCAGCAATCGCTGGGCGCATCGGGCAAACAAGCTGGCAACCGGCCCTCCGACGCCGTTCTTTACGCTTTCGATCTTATCTATCTTGATGGCCACGATCTGCGAGGCGTCGAATACCGGTCTCGACGACACCTTCTCGAGGACACGTTAAACGGCCTCAAGAACGATCAAGTCAGCGCCGTCAGGCTATCGGAAACACTCGATGGAAAACCAGCTGTCCTGCTTGAGCACGTCTGCCGCCTCGGCTTGGAAGGCATCGTCGGCAAGCATCTCGATCAGCCCTATCGTTCCGGCCGGACCGGGGATTGGGTGAAGATAAAATGCGTCCAGAGCGAGGCTTTCTTCATTGTGGGCTACGAGAGGTCGGCAGCGTTCCCTGCCGGCTTCGGATCGTTGGTGCTTGCCGCCTACCGCGACGCCGATCTCGTCCACGTCGGAAGCGTCGGCACGGGCTTCAAGGAAGCCGAGATCATCAGGCTGCGGAAGATGCTGGACACGCTGCGCTGGAAGCGAAAGCAACCGCCCCTTCCCTCTTCCGGAGGTGCCGATATTGTCTGGGTCGAACCGACCCTGATCGCCGAGATCGAGTTTCGCGCCTGGACGTCGGACGGGAAACTCCGTCATCCGTCCTACAAGGGCTTGCGAGAACGGCAGGACAATGCCGACGTTTTCCGGCTCGACTAGCGAAATCAGCGCCATCCGCTAGATTGTCCACCATTCGAGCTCAAGCGGAGTAGATGGCCTGCAATGTGCAATCTTTATCGCATGGAAGACAAGGACTGGGTCGCGAAGTGGGCCCAGGACGCCGAAAGCCTGATCAACCTGATGCCGGCCTACCAGATGAACCCCGATCAGCTGGGGCCGATCGTCCGCAACACCGCCGACGGAAAGAAGCAACTGGTCCATGCGCGCTGGGGACTGCCCTCGCCGCGCTTCGCGCTCGAGAAGACGGCCAAAGCCAAGGCCGAGAAACTTGCGGCCAAGGGCAAGGCTTTCGATCTCGAAGAACTGATCCGCATGGAAGCCGACCGCGGCACGACCAATGTGCGCAAGCTCAGTTTTCCGCACTGGAAGCGGTGGTTTGGCGTCGGAAACAGGTGTCTCGTTCCTGTCACCAGTTTCGCGGAACCGGATCCGGCCAGCCTGCAAGATGCCGGCAACGTGCCGAATGCCTGGTTCGCCCGCGATGAGCAGAAGTCGCTGATGTTCTTTGCCGGTCTCCACGTGCCGCAATGGCAGAGTGTTCGAAAGGTCAGGGACGGCCTGACCACCGATGATCTCTACGGGTTCTTGACCACAGATCCTAACGACCTGGTGAAGCCGATCCATGAGAAGGCCATGCCGGTCCTGTTGCTCACCAAGGAAGAGATGGACACCTGGATGCGGGCGCCTTGGGAAGAGGCCAAGGAGCTGGCCAAGCCGTTACCCAACGACGCGCTGATCATTTCATCACGCGAACCGTATGGCTCAACGATCGTCTCGAAATCCGGCGATCCAGTTGAGCAACCACGCCTGCTATAGTCGCCACTGATTAGCGCCTTTGTGGCTTGGCGCCCTTACCGATCAAAGCTTTGACGTCGCAGCAGAGATTGCTGAACGCCTTTGAGACACGATCCAATCGAGGAACGCCTTCGCGGTGTCATCGATCTGCCCTTTCGCCTGATAGCTTTCAAGATAGATCGGATAAAACAAAAGCAGGTTCCGGGCGATCAGTTCGATGTCACTGAGACTAAGCGAAAATGTGCCTCCTGATCCTGGTAGATCATTGTGCAACGTTGGCCACGTTCCGTGCAAAACCCGTGACCGTGCTGTCGAGATAGCTGCCACGACCTGTTTTACCGTTACCGGATTTCCGGGTTCGATCTGATGGTCTTTCCTCAGGCCAAGTATTCCTTCGATACCTTGGAGCATCCTGCTTGTGCTCTCCTTATTGTTTCCCGCACCGAACAGCACTTCGATGGCGGTCTCGAGTTTAACTGCGGCAACAGTTTCGAGATCTTCCGCAAGCGCTTCATGATACCAGTAGACCGCGTTGCACCAGGCCGCGTCGAGATTGTAAGAATTACTTGTGGCACCTAGAAAGCCCTCCAGCCGCCTGCCCATACTCTCCAGCATAGGTTTCGAATTCTGGAGATGCAGATCGATCATCTCGGGCGATCGGGAAAGTGCAGGCGTGTGGTTTGCAACAGGTGTACTCACTCCATTCGGGCTCCGATAGACATCCGCCCGGTAGGTGGATGCAGACCGCCCGGTCGTTCGAGCAATCTTGCGCATGTCTTTGCCAGGACAAATCAACTGGATCGCGCCGAGAGCAATATCAGCCGCCGCATCCGCCGATCTTTGCGATTCAGGATCGGCGCGGCCGGGCACGTCAACGATTGCAAGCCAGTTTGCATCTCGACGAAAAGCGATTTCAAGCAGCCGTTCAAAATAGAACCCCCCCGGCCGCACCGCAGCGTTGGCAACCGTTTCGCCCTCCCCAAGGGACGGCCAGAATTCCTGTGGAGTGATACCGAATTCCTCGGTGGGAAAATCGTAAGCATGGAAGAAGAGCACAGGGCCGATCTTAATAGGCGGCACCTGCTGTAAGAACAGAATGCAAGGCACAACATGCTGCTTCACTTGGTTAAAACGGGCGAACCACGCCTCAACACTCGGCGCCAGTTCCTGTAACTCGGACGTTTCGATCATCGTCACATCACTGGAGTGCCAGCGGCGCATAATTTCGCTGGCGATGAATTTGCTCAGCGTAGGATTGCTTGCCTGATGGCTGAGCTGGCTGTCCGGATCCCTGAAAGATCTCGCAAGCGCAGCTATCGCTTTGACGCCGTCAGATGTGAAACCTGTCGCAGTTAATTTCACGAAGTCTATCGACGCCTCAACGAGATCATGCCGATCTATGACCTCGGACAGGCTATCAACCCCATACGGCGGCTGTCCCTCAATCCTGACGGTCTTCAAATTAGCCAGCGCGGCTCTCAGGCGTCCGATTTGGTGACCATTCATATTCATCGCCATTCGCTATTCCTCAAATTAATAAAGTAGATGAGGCCGCCTCGCGGCGGCCCCATTCACGTCAGGACAATTCGGGATCGTAATACATCGAGTCGTCGACACCACCTCCTGTCTCGAACTCAGGATCGAAGTATCCGATACGGCCCGCGGCACGGCGCATGGTCATGATGCTTGTGAACCTGATCTTGTCGCCGTGGAAGGCTCTGTCTTGATCCTGTTCGCCGTTCAATGATCCCGTTAGTGTCGCAATCATGCTGTCGTCATGGAATTCTACGTCGGTCTCGTCGATGTAGAGCTCGTCGAAGTAGGCATTGGTCGTAGCGATCTCGCCCATAAGATCGCTTTCAATGACCATCGGGTCCTTCTGGATATAGCCGTTGATGTCATCACTCAGATATGTGGCGTCCCATATCTGTCCTCCCTTGAAATGGCCGGCCGCTTCAAGGTGGGTCGATATAATCCCCGCGAGGGCTCTTCCATCCGGAAGATTGGCGGGGACATCATTTAACTCCAGACGCCGACGATCCATACCCGCAATATCCGGGATCAAGACTTCTGCATCTTCCAATGACGAAATCGGAAACACGGCATCTGCCTGTAACGCGGCAGCTGTCCCATACCCGAAATAAGCTGCAACAAGCTCATGGGCGTGACCGGAGCGGAGTTTGCTACCGGTCAGACTGCGGTAGTATTCGCGCAGAAGATCTGCGCACTCCTTTTGGATAGACATGACAAATCCATTTCACACCGGCGTCGTGAGGGGGTGGTCGCAAGCGCTTCATGAACACCCTGCGCCGGCTGAATGGTTGCCGTTCAGGATCATATCCAAGATGTGCCGCCTTTTGGGTCGCTTGCAGCCCTGGCGCTCGGCTCCGTCATCAAAAGGATAACTAAACTCTTCCGGATTGCAAGCGATTCAGGCGTCCCCGACTCAACAATGCTGCAGGGGTTGTGATTTTTCACATTTTAAGTATGTTCTCTTTATGTTCTGCACCTCCATCACAGACAATGGAAACCGAGATGGAAATCGCCGCACCGATTAGAAAAATCATCCACATCGATATGGATGCCTTTTATGCTTCGGTCGAGCAGCGCGACAATCCGGAGCTCCGTGGAAAACCGATAGCAGTGGGCGGTTCTGGTGCTCGAGGCGTGTTGACGACGGCGAGCTACGAGGCACGCGCGTTCGGCGTACACTCAGCAATGCCATCGGTAACTGCTGCACGCAAATGTCCTGACCTGATTTTCGTGAAGCCTCGTTTTGAAGCCTACAAAGAGGTCTCACGGCAAATCCGCGAAATTTTCACCGAGTACACGCCTTTGGTCGAGCCCTTGTCGCTCGATGAAGCCTACCTTGACGTGACGGACAATCTGAAGGAAATGCCGATAGCGATGGAAATTGCATCAGAGATCCGGGCCAAGATCAAAGCAGTCACCGGCTTGAACGCGTCAGCTGGAATCTCCTACAATAAATTTCTCGCAAAAATGGCGTCCGATCTGAACAAGCCGAACGGTCAGGCTGTCATCACTCCCAAAAACGGTCCCAACTTTATCGAAGGTCTTGCGGTCAAGAAGTTTCATGGCGTTGGGCCGGCCACAGCCGAGAAGATGCATCGACTTGGGATCGAAACCGGGGCGGATTTGAAGACGAAGTCGCTGCAGTTTTTGACGCAACATTTTGGGAAATCGGGTGGCCATTTTTATGGAATCGCCCGCGGGATCGATAACCGCCAAGTTCAGTCAGACCGGGTGCGAAAATCCGTCGGCGCTGAAGAAACGTTTGTGCAAGATATCGAAGAATTCGATGCTGCCACAGGCGAGCTAAAGCCGCTAGCGGAGAAAGTTTGGGGCTATTGCAAAGCGAAAGGCATCTCCGGAAAGACGGTCACGCTAAAGATCAAATTTTCTGACTTCACCCAGGCAACGCGTAGCAAGACCAGCGTCCTGCCCGTTAGGGGAAGTCGCGACGTCCTACGTGTCGCGACGGATCTGCTGTCAACCGTATATCCTTTCAAAACATCGGTTCGCCTGCTGGGAGTCACAATATCATCATTGACAAGTGAGGGACCCGATGGATGTGGCAGTGAGCAACCACAACTGAATTTCAATCTGTAATGCCGGTCGGCTGCATCATGCATCGGGCCGAGTGAATACGCCTCTACGCCCGATCAATGGCTCTCGAAACGTCTCTGCCATCATCCTATCGCGATTGCTCATGACAGCATGAGCGAAGACCATGTTCTCTTCGTTGGAACGCTCAAGCAGTTCATACAGAAGCGAAAGGTTGGTTGCCTGTTGCTGTCCGAGCGACTTGCGGATCTCAATGAGTTCGTCGTCGTCTGTTGCGCAAATGAAAGAGAAGTATTTCCCGAGGAATCCGGCCACGACATCTGAGATTTGAATACCGGGCTCATGCTGCGAGTCTGCGAACCTGAAGTGATTTAACTCCCTGTTTCCATCGACAAAGCGCACGTCTTTAAGATAGTCGATGATAATTTCTTCGACATCCAGAATATGGGAAGCGTTCTTGAGGATATAGAGGCGCTCAATGAAAAAGACACCGAAACTGTCTATCAGCACATTCGGAGCCTCATCTTCAACGAAGGGGAGCGACTCGATCTTTCGCCCTATTTGCAACACACCCTTCAACATCATGTAATTGAAATGATCGAGCAAATCGGACCGCGCTTCTGCGAGGTCCAGAAGCTCTTCGATGAATTCCCGCCTCCGCTCCTGACCGACGTTTGGATATTCATAGCGCTGGAAGAGATCGATCAATCCCTTGATGTCATGCCGGAGGATCGTGAAAAGATCGTTCTTCAGGTGCCGCTCGTATGGGATAAGATGAGCAGCCTCATCGTTCGACAATATCGAATCGACGATGTCGACGACGCTCCAGTAGAGAGGATCGACTACCGAAAAATGGATAAACAGGCCTTGCTCCAGGAGCCAGCGAAGGAAAGTCTCCAACTTCCGGCTCGTGAGCATCTTGAGAAAGTCGCCGGTTGCGACATTCTTGAGTTTGATCTCCACGGAAGTGTCCTGGACCTGCAGAATTTTTCGCAAGTGTTTTAGATCGAATATCCGCTGAGGCCCGCTGTAGGCTATGCCGCCGATGACGAAGCATGTTGGTTCGGGAATATTGAGCCCGCTTTCGCGAACATGGACCCGGCGATGGTTGTTGGTCTCGTCGTAGTAGATCGTATAGGCCTGGTCGGCGTTATGTAGCCCATAAAGAGCGATCGGCGCCTTCCGACGTTCATTCACATCGACAATCATTTGCGTCTTAACCCGTTCGCCAGCGCGACAGATATTCACTTCGTGATTCCACCGCTGGCTAAGATGCCTGCTTTCTCAGCCCGTTTGTCTGGCCGCCTGGCGTAGTGCCGCAGGGAGGCTATAGCATTCGATGGCACGCGGCCCGAGTAGATCGGTCACCCAGCCGTGATGCCTTTCTGGAACAAACATCCTCGCCCCCGTCAAGCTGTTGAAGATCAAATCTCCAACTTGTTCCGCACCCAGGTTTGCCACCATGCGCTCGGAACAGAGGATATCCGCAGTGGCAATGATCTGCATGCCATCAAACCGTTCGGCCGCAATCCTCTGAGCCTTGCGTTCGTCTATTACAACCGTTTGTCCCAATACCGCGCCAACCGCGAGTGTTGCAGCTTCGCCGTCGTCCAGAGTTTGAGCGGCGCTGCCACTAATCAGACTTGCAAAGATGCGCTCACCCTCATCATCGAGTTCGACGAACTCGAGCAATTCTTCTCTTACGAGCGCTGCGGCCATTTCTGCATCATTTCGTGCACTAAAACGGTCGGCAACGAGCTCATCGCGGACGACGGCGGATGCCTGAAGCTTCACTCCGAATGCGCGCACGATGTCAGTCGCTCGTCCCGTCGCATTGAGATTGATGATTACACTCGTATCGACCACGAGATGAGCTGAGACGCTACCGGAGAATAGAGGTTGCCGCATTGGCCCCGCTTTCTTCGGTGTCGATATCGCTGAGGATGTCACGCACTTTGACACGATCTATATGAAGCATCCGGGCGATCTGGCCTTCGCTCAACAGGCCGCGATTTGCTGCTTGGTAGGCCATCAGTCCAGTCTTAAGCGGGACCGGCAATGCGGCTTCGTCCTTCATACGATCATTCTGAGCTGCGTCGCCGAGAACCTGCCTTACATGGTCATCGGTGATGTGGCCGTTCGCCTCAAACCAGTCCCAAGTGCCGCGTTTGGTCAACTGCAGCTCCTCCAGGCGCCGCACCATCGCCTCCCGAGAAACATGGAAGAAATGAGCGAGAACGATGACATGGCGGCGCGTCAAGCTCGATGCGCCAGCCGTGACCTCCTCAAACTTCTGGCGGACTGTTTGGGCTGGCGTGAGGAACCCCCTCGCAAACGCATTCGCATATTTCTCTTCTCGCGAGCTTTCAAGCTCATCGATTTCATTGACTTCCGGCTGAGCCCGCGTTGCAACGAGGTGGCCAAGCTCATGGGCTGCAGTTTGAGTGCGCCGATCGAGAGGGTGGCTTGAATTCAAAAGAATGCAGGCGCCCACGGATCCTTCAAATGCAAAGAGCCCTGAGATTTTCGCCGGCAGACGGCGCACGTAGAGACGCACGCCCATCTGCATCTCCAGAACCGCGCCAATATCGGAAACGGGAGCGAGCCCTAGTCCTAACCAATGACGGAGTTCTAAGGCATGCTGTTCAGCCTGTTGGCGAACGTCGCCCGCGAGAATGGCGCGCTCCGGGGGAAGGTTACGGACATGGGAAATGCCGAGAAGCCTTTCCAGTTCGACATCGGCTCGAACAAGATCTGACATAAGCTCTGCGGCTTTCGCCACGAATGGTTCTTCGTGGTCAGCGAGCTTGCGGAATTTGGGGGTGAGCTCGATATGCACAGCTTCTTTGCGCAGTATCGCATTGGCACTGGTGCCGTAATAGCGGGCTAGCTGCTGGAGCTCGCCGATCTTGACCCGGCGCGAGCCTTTTTCCATGGCAACGAGAGTGGTACGCGCGACGCCGATCAGAGCAGCCGCGTCCGCTTGCGTCTTCGCTGCCGACTCCCGGGCAATGCGAAGCCGCTCGCCGAGTTGCTCGGGATTGAGCTGGTCATGACCTTCACTCATATCGGTCATGCCAACCATTGGGCGACGAATGATTTTGGCCCAAGATCCTTCATGAATGCCTTCCATTCTCTGTCATGCTGTTCCAGCAGGCCGAAGAGTCGCTCTTCGGCCTCGTCGGTCGATATTTGCAGATGGTCTGCAAGCTGCCAGGCGCTTCGCTTCACGCGTGGCTGATGTACCGGGGAAAAGTGCATTTCGGCAAGATGATCAAGATGCAATGCTCCAGCTATGCCGTAGCGTTGCATTGCTCGCGTCACCTTAGTGAATTCTCTGACGGCGCCATCGGCAAATGTACTGGCGCTAAGATCTTCCCAGATGTAGTTTTCCTTCGGCTCGCTGATACCGGCAGAATGAAAGCTCAGCCGACGCAGCATGCATGCTGCACAGATTCCGCAATGCCGGCGTCTGCCATCAAACGAGGAATTCCGGCTCTGCTGCCAACACGATCGGGTCCTGTTCCACTCATCGGGATTGCTCTCGAGTGCAGCATATTCTGCAAGCGTTTGTCCCTTAGTGCTCCACAGCTGTGGTAAGCGGAAACGGACAGGATGCTGGAAGATCGCCTGCACGACGTCCTCCATTTTGCGAAGGAACCGAGGATGATTGCGATAATCCTCATAGCCGTGGCTCGTCGGGACAAGGGTTGGGCCCAATGCCCCCTGCCCGCTTTCTGGCATTGCTACGTCGTACGTTCCAACTAGATAAGCTGCAAGCGCGCTCAGCAGGGTAAATTTGAACCCGCGGCTCCTGACAGACGATTCCTTGATCCCGCCGCCATACCGCATGTTGACGGAAAACGGGATATTCAGAAACGGGACCTTCTTGCGATCACGGAGCGGCCGGTCATCGGCCTTGGATCCGACCCGGACCCTTATCAACCTGTCAGCCCGCCCTTTGGCCCCAAGGATGGCCGACACCGCCCGCGAATCGAGACCGTCGCTGAAGGGCGTTATCGTACGGCCGGGATCCCCCCATTCTAACAGGCTTTGCTGGCCAAAATCGTGGTCCACATCGATCGACGCAGCGGTGAACGTGATGTTCCAATCGTCGCCGGTCAAGAATTTCAACGCCCCGACGATTGAGCCCGCTACGTCGGGATTTTGCCAGTGGGCGACGTCATGCACCGGGACCATAAGCTGAAATCGCCGCGCCCAACGAAGGCCAGACCGCTTCAGCGCCTTGTCACAGTATTCGAGTGCGGCAATCAAAAGCATCGCGTCGTAAACGCGACTGTCCCAGTTCTTCGTCCGATAATCATCCAGATCCTCGGTCTTGAAGACGATAGCCTTGCCGATTTCGACCGAATGCCACCCGTCGTAGGGTTTACGCCCCGGCTCTATGACAGATACCCGGATAGAAGGCGCGTCTGCTGGTATCGTGGTCAAAGAGGGACCCCTTGATCGACGCCATCATGAACAGTCGGCGTTCGTGCGACATTGACGGAGCGATCGCCTAGAATGGCTTTGGCCATGCGATCGAAGGTTCCGTTATTCGTCATGTACGTGATCGTTTCGTTCATCCGGCGACGCATCTGCTGACATGCGCCAGGTCCAGCTTTAACAAGATAGTGCTCCTCCATGGCGCGGCCTCCAGCTGCGAGGCGTTCGGCCAAAGCAGAAGCCAATCCCTTCTCTAGCGCAACGAGCCCACCATATCCTTCGCGGAGTGCCATCTGAGCTCCCTCGACGGCATTGGCAGCTAGCGTATCGACCGCCGGGTCCACCCGCAGACGTTCAAGCTGATCATTCACCGAGGATGCCAAGCTCAGAAGATCTTGACCATCGACTATGGCCTGAAGCGATTTGATCGTAGGGACAACTTCGATGGTGACATCGCGCAACAGCGCGGACTCGGCCGCCTCGCCAATCTGACTGACGCTGAAGGCAGGCTTGTAGGCCCAGGCTGCGACACGTTGGTATCCGGGGCGCAGAGGCAAGCTTTTATGCGGACCGTCGCTCATTCGAATCTCCTAATGTCAGATAGCTTGATATTTTTTATCTGACATGTCAACTTCTCTCTTAGGTAGAATCTTGTTTTGGGGAGCAGAAAGGAATGACCGGAGTGCGCAGCGGAAGTGATAAGCAAATATTCTTGGCGCCGCGTCGAAGCGACGAAGACTGGCGACGACTGTCAGGCCAGCTCATAATCGGCGGCGATGCGTCACCATGGGCAGACGCTTTTCAAGAGTTTTTCTTTGAGCGGCTGGAAAGCCGATATCTTAAGCCTATCCGTCTTCTCCAGAACGAGGGAAGCTGGGAGGGCGAAGGTTTCAGCATCGTCTCCATTCAGTGCGCTATGTTGGAATTTCTCGCGGCATGTCGTGGTGGTCTGATCTATCGCCACAGAAACCCCCAGCCGCCTTTCGAGTACAGCGCGAGCGGAGACCTTTTTGCATCTTTTCTGGCGGAAACCGTACCGTTCAAAGCGCTTTTCACGCGCGACGATGCTCTTGAATTCTATCGGAAGGTTCGTTGCGCGTTATTGCATGAGGCAAGGACCAAGGGCGGCTGGGCCATTCACGCGTCAGGGCAGACCGGCGTCGATTGCTCGCGGAAGATCGTCTATCGAAACACGTTTCAAACGCTCATCGAAAACTATATCGATGGCTACGGCCGTGATCTACTCACCGACCTTGATCTGCAAGCTGCGTTTGTGCGCAAGTTCAATGATCTTGCTTCATAATTCAGACCGGGGAGCTGAAGGACAATGAGTGAATTCAATAGGATGACAGTGGTCGCCGCTGCTGAAGTTATTTCGGATAGCTATTCCCATAGCGACATTGATGTTCTCGAAGTGCAATGGGGAATTGAGGATCGGGGCGGAGGGGGCAGCAAGCCGGCAAGAGTCGTCAGTCTCTCCAAGGCTGCTATCGAAGGTGGTCTGTTAGTCTATACGGAATCCGGCCAAATCAGCTTGGAGCGTGCCATGATCGAGAAGGCCCTCACGAACTGGCTAACTAAAAAGGACACGGCGTCGTGGCAAAAGCTGAAAGCAGGTCTTAGGTTCGACGGTTTTGAAATCGTTGAACCTGATGAGGAAGACGACGTGTGGGGAAGACGAGCCGCCAAAGCATCCGCAACGCTTGTAAGAATGTTGCCAGCCGATGCGCCCGAGCTGGACATGAGAGAGGCTGAGAACGAAGTCATTCAACTTCTTAGGAAACACCGACTGACCACAGCCGAAGGCCATTTGTCTCGAGCGATGTCCGCGTTCCAGCGAGGCGAGTGGTCAGGTGCAAATGGCGAGCTTCGGAACTTTCTTGAGAGCTACTTTAACGAGATTGCGGTCCTGGCGGGTTGCGATCATACTTTGGACAGCCGGCAGAAGCGAGACTTCTTGGGTGGAAGCGTCACACCGCCGTTTCTCTTGGCAGATTACAATGAATGGAGTCCTGATGGGAAAAAATCTCCATTTGTCCAGGCACTTATGAGCCGGATGCATCCCCACGGTGGGCATCCCGGGCTGTCCGAAGAAGAAGACGCGACATTCAGGCTCCAGATAAATTTAGTCACCGCGAGACTATTTTTGCGGCGCTTGGATCGTGGCCCATATTAACCGGCCCCATAGGAAACCTTTGTGCCGCGTGATCAGCGCGATGCGCAACTGTAACACGCGAACGGTACATGAATGTTAGACTTGTTCACTCCGCGATTCCCGGAAGAAAAACTCAACGATCATTTCCGTCTTATCTCGGCCGATCCAGACTACACAAAGGTGCAGCCCATCATTCAAAACTGGGCGACTGGCCTGCTGAATCGTAGGGGAGAGAGCCAGAAGTTCATCAAGGAATTTCAAACGACGTTCAATTCCTCGATGTGGGAGCTATATCTGAATAGAGCGCTCATTGATTTGAAATGCAGTGTGGACTTTTCAAAGTCGGCGCCGGATTTCTTTGTCCGAGGACCCGGAAACTACGAGTTCAACATAGAAGCTGTCGTCTCTGATCAGCCTCCGACTGCGAAGCAGCGGAAGACCTTTGACGCGCAAGATTTCAAGACTCGCGGTGCGCTTAAACTTGCCGGGAAGATCAGGGACAAGCTGGATCTTTTCCGCGGAAGGAATGGAAAGAAGCACCCGTATTCCTCGATGAGCCACGTGCAAGGCCGGCCGTTCGTCATTGCGATCGCCCCCTTCGATAGCGACCTATCGCTCACTCAAAATAACGAACTTATCAACATGGTCCTTTTTGGCTTGGCGCCGCCGGTGCTCGAAGGGCCAGACTATGGGAAGCAAGGCAAGATAACCTCGCTCCTGAAGCCTTCCGGTGCTCCGGTGGAGATAGGGATCTTCACGAACGATTCGTTCAAGGAGATCAGCGCCGTCTTCTTCTCGACGGTCGGAACCTTTGGAAAAGCAGTCGTTGAAAGTAAGATTAATAGGCTAGTCCGGGCAACCCGCTACAGGGTAATCGACAAGCACAAAATTGCGCCGGGTTCCGTGCTCTGGCAGGTCGGGAAGAAGCCGACCGTGGTGAATGGCAACGCCCACTTTCAGGCAGGCAACTGCGGGATGTTCCTCGCCGAGCCATTCCTTTCCGATCTCCAGGGCGCGGGCGATCGACCCTTCATCGTCCAGAAGGGACTGAAGATAGCCGCGCTTGCAGAGGTCGACGACCTGTTTGCCGTAGCTCTCGACCCAATTCGCTTGGGTGGAAAAGATCAAAGTCCGCTTGCCTTGGCCTGCGAACTCCCACGCTGCAAACAGAGTGAGATGCGAGTTCTGGCGGGGATAAGAATTTTTCTCCCTCCCTAGTGGGGGCTTTTCGACAACAAATTTGTCGAGAAAGGGGCCGTTCTCATCAAGGTCTAGCCGAAGCAGCGCGTCCTTACCCCGCCAGGTTAGTGCGCCGAACCGCTGACGCGTGGGGCGCCAGTCGGACCGAACCGGCCCGCCCGGTTCGTCCGAGCGGATCCACGCGGTCAAATCGTCGAGTTCGTCGCCACTCGGCAATATAGCGGAAAGACATACAATTCGGCGGTCGCCCGCGTCCGCACGTCGAAGCAGACGCTGTACCAACGTCTCGTACCGGATTTCGCGCTCGCTCGGGCCGATCATATGTCCTTCATCCAGGACGATCAGGCCGACGTCATCGATGAGCGAAGGGTCGCTTCTCAGCGCAAAGTCGAGCTTCTCGGGCGTGGCAATGATGATCTCGCGGGTTCGCAAGGCATCCTCGTCACCAGCCGAAACACCGCTCGCGCCATAGAGCGAAGAGACGCTGAACCCGAGCGGCGCGAAAGTCTTTCTGAAAGAGCGTTCGGTCTGCGCGGAGAGGGCGCGCAGCGGTGTGACGATCAGCACCCGGCGGGCCGACGACAAGGTCATCAGTGCTGCGATCTCCGCAACACGCGTCTTGCCGGCACTAGTCGGTAAGGCGACGACGAGATCGTCGGTAACGTCAGTGGAACGCCGGGCCGCTTCGCGTTGCGATGGCCATAGCTCCACCTCGGATGTCTTGCGGGCGAAGAGCGACGAGATGAACAGCCGCCGCAGATCCGGGTATCTTTCCTCCGTTCCGTCCGGAGGCTCGGTCGGTAGGTTCTGGTGTAGCGAGTGCTGCCAGAGGTCATCGATCAGGTGGAGACAGAGGTTCGAAATCCACCACAGGGGGATGTTCTCGGCGTTGTCCGCAAGACTGACTGCGATCCGCAGCAATGCACGTGCATCCTCGATCGGCTCGGGTTCACCTGTCTCGAGCGCGAAATCAAAATGTGCGAGAGCGCGACAGATCGTCGTGTTGAGTATGGTCGACAGAACCTCATCGATGTCGGGTTCTTCGCCGCGAAGCACCTCGGCAATCTGCTCATCTCCATGGGCGGCATCATTCAGCCAATCACGGACGAAAGCACGCATTTCGCCGAGATCGCGCAGGATTAGGTGCCTGATCGCCGCCTCGCCCGGCGATACATTGAGGTCCTCCGCGGTCTCGTTGAAGAGCGAATAGGCGACGGCCGAGAAACCGGCAAGGTGATAGGTTGCGGCAGCCAGCATCCGGCGGAAACCGCGATCGGCCGCCCCCGGATCGCCGTTGCGTACGAGGGCTTCGAAGGCGTTGGCGGCACGTTCAAACGCCTTGCTAGTCAATTCCGAGGGGCCAGCTTGAGCGCGTAGCGCCATCGCACCTCGAAGCAGGGCAAAGGCGTGCTCTGCAAGATCGGTCTCGATTGTCACGCCGAGCGGCGGCGCATTGGGCGGCAGGACACCTTCCTCGCGCATCAGTGACCAGGCGGCGCCGCGATAGAGGAGGCGCCCAAGAATGCCGTCGACAGTTGCGGCTTCCAGAAAAGTGGTCAGCTCGTCAATCGTCTCCAAGATCTTCCGCCTCCTGATACATCGCCTTGATGAAGTCTTGGTGATCTTCGACGTGAATATTCACCACGTAGTGGTCACGGTTGGTTCCCGCAGCTTGGAGGTCGTCCTTCAGCGAAGCGTGCGGACCATTGCCCGAGACAGTGAAGAGCATGTGGTCGATGCGATCGGCGCGGAGAGACTTCAATCCCACCTCGTCGCGGAGGCTTCGGCCCAATGCATTGTCGTCCAGGTCGTTGCTGTCGAGCAGGCGATTGGCGACGAACAGCAGAGAATCGGGTGTACAGCGCCCGTTGTCACGGTCGAGCACCTTGCGGGCGCTCGTGACGGTAGCCTTCCCAAGCCTCTCATTGCTCTTGGCCTCGCCTTTCAGGAGCCAGAGCTTTTCGCCAGCCCCGTCGTAGCCAGCGCCTATAAAGTCATCGCCGCGCATGGCCATGTTGCGGCCATCCTTGTAGCGAAGACGGCGTACAGGAACGCGCAGGCCGATCTCTTCTTCCACCAACTCCGTCGCAAGAATTTCGCCAAGATCGCCAGAACGGCCCTTTGGCGTTTGAGGCATTGCCTCGCTAAGGATTGTGGCAGCAACATTGTAGCCGAGCCGCTTTACGTCATCGGCAATGCGTTCGAGGCGGTCGTAGTGCGAGCGGATGGTCTCGGCGAGGTCGTCTCGAATATCGTCTCGGCCTCCATCCTTCTCGATATAGGTCCAGTAACGCTTGCGCTTATCCCTTTCTCTGGTGGCATCGCACCATCGTTCGTAGAGCCCCACGCATTCCCCCGAGTTGATTCCGACGCGGCCAGGCATATCAGAATCATGTATATCAATGATTGTATATAGACTTCCGCCAACCTTACGAAAACTGCACAGTCACTCACGCTTTTCGTCCGAAATGGGCGCGCGAACGGACCTTCCAACTTCGAAGGGCATGAGACCGTTTGTGGCCTCGGGCCCGAGACGCATACCTTTCACGTCTTCACCAACCCGCTTCGTCGCTAACGATCGAAACCTGCGACATGAGGAGGCGCTCCTCACGGTTGAGCCAAGTTCCTTCTTAGCGTGGGGCAGATCGCAAGGCTTCGCGAACCCGGTGTGGGACAGAAACCCCCTTGTGGTGAAATAGGTCGAGGACACCTCAGGCGTTAGTTGATAGCCCGAAAACGAGCGAAGCGCGCCGATCGTCTCGTGACTAGACAATCCCCCACGCCCGAAACCTCCCCCTCCCCGTCATCTCCCGAAGGCCGAGTTCCAAAACGATCCGCCGCGCCGCCTGCGGCGTGACATCCAGCGTCTTCGCCACCATGCCGGCTGACACGAGCGGTCTCGCCATCACCAGATCGACCAGTTCCGGCAGTTTTGACGACGTCCGGCGCCGTTCCAGCTTTCGCACAAACATCGTGCGCGCCAACGCCAACCGGTCATGCTCTTTCAGACCGATTTCGGCCGCCGCCAAAAACCCGTGGGCGATGGCAAGCAGCCGCGTCTCCCGATCGCGATGCCGTCGCCGATCGACGGGAATGGTTTTCAGGCCAAGATTGACGGCCGCGAGATGCGCGCCTGACGTGATGCCGGCCTGGCGCAGGATCGAGCCACAAAACAGCCGGCCGAGCCAGGGCGCATGCTGCAGAACGGCCAACTCGTTCCAGGCATCGAGCGCGACGATGGCCTGCAGCACCGCCGGCAGATGTTCGGCCTGGCGCAGCACGCCGCGCCATTCCTCCAGCCGCTCGTCCTCGTCCCAGTCGAGATCATAGATCATCGGATTTTTTTCGGCTCCGCCGCCACGGCCGGGCCGGGTTGCGTTCTCGATCGCAGCCTCCGATCGGGCCAGTAGCGCGTCGATGGCGGCATAGTCGACGCCAGGGAGATTTCCGACGTCGTCACCTTCCTCCCCCTCCCCTTCCGCTTCGATCGCGGCCGCCGGCCGAATAACTTCGGCCGTCGTCGCCTCGTCCCCGCCGCCCGACCCGATCTCCGATGTTTTCCGCAGCGTGCGCAAACCGTCGGGGGAAAGCGCCCAGTCGGGTATTTGGGTTGCGATGCGTCGACGGGTTCGCAACACGTCGCGGGCGATGGTGAGCTCGTGGGTCGGGGTGCGGATATCCCGCGTGGCGTCGTGGAGGACGAGGTCTTCGAGATGGACGAGCTCGCCGTCGATCCACAGCGAGGCGCAGGCGTCGGCAAAATTCTGGCGTTCTATCCACCCTGCCCCAATCGGGGAGCGGGCGATGCGCTCGTCGAGACGCACCAATCCGATGACGGCGTCGAAAGCCGGTCGCATCAGGGCTGTCATGCTGATTTTCGCGAGATCGTAAGCCATTGATTTTATGGTAAACGATTTGCTAAAGGAACTCTATCGGAATGTTTTGGTTCCCTACATGGTATGATTGCTGGTTGGGTTTATAACCATCGATAAGTACTGGTTATCGATGGCAGTTGATCTGGAGTCGCAAATCAGAAAGAACTGGGGCAAATGGCGGCCCTGAAGGCCGCCAAAACTGCGATTTTGGAGCGCCCGTGGCCAAAGCCAAGAAATCAGCAACCGCGGTGGAGTGCCGCGCCGAGGAGCTCGACACCATCGCCGCCGTGCTGCCGATCGAGCGCCGCGACGAGCTCGCCGAGCTGCTCACCGACCAGGATGTCGAGACGCTGCGCCATCTCGTCAACCAGGGCATGGGCGACAACACGCTGCGGGCGCTGACTTCCGACCTTGCCTATCTGGAAGCCTGGGGACTGGCGGCGACCGGACAATCCCTGCCCTGGCCGGCACCCGAGGCGCTGCTTTTGAAATTCGTCGCGCATCACCTCTGGGATCCGCAGCACCACGAGATGGATCCCGATCACGGCATGCCGGCCGCCGTCGACGAAAAGCTTCGGAGCCAGGGTTTCCTGAGATCCGTCGGGCCGCACGCGCCAGCCACCGTGCGCCGGCGGCTGGCGAACTGGTCGACGCTAACCAGATGGCGCGGTTTTAACGGCGCCTTCGCC
The DNA here is from genome assembly GCF_019685125.1 of Rhizobium sp. NZLR10. Classification (NCBI taxonomy): domain Bacteria; kingdom Pseudomonadati; phylum Pseudomonadota; class Alphaproteobacteria; order Hyphomicrobiales; family Rhizobiaceae; genus Rhizobium; species Rhizobium sp. NZLR10. The sequence goes on from NZ_JABDWE010000009.1 coordinate 126,417, forward strand.
TCCCCTTCTGTGAAATCAGCAATCCGCCTCGCCGTGCGCGCTGTCCCGCGGACGCGGCGCCGCAAGAGCGCCAAGGCGGTCACCGGCGATGTGCTGGCAAAGCTGCTGTCGACCTGTTCCACCGACAGCCTGCGCGATCTGCGCGACCGGGCGATCCTGATGGTCGCGTTTGCCTCCGGCGGCCGCCGGCGCAGCGAGATCGCCGGCCTGCGGTGCGAGCAGCTGACCGTCGAGCCGCCGATCGAGGAGCCGGACGGCCCTCCCCTCCCCTCACTTGCCATCCATCTGGGCCGCACCAAGACCAGCTCCGGCGAGCAGGACGATGTCGTATACCTGACCGGCCGGCCGGTAGAGGCGCTGAATGCATGGATGGTGGCCGCGAAGATCGAGAGCGGCAGCGTGTTTCGGGCGATCGGGCGGTGGGGGACTGTTTCGAAGCGGGCGATCGATCCGCAGTCGGTCAATGCTATCCTCAAGCAGCGGGCCGAAATGGCTGGGTTGGATGCTGGGGAGTTTTCCGCGCATGGATTGCGGTCGGGATATCTGACAGAAGCGGCCAATCGCGGCATTCCCCTCCCCGAGGCTATGGAGCAGTCGCGCCATCGCTCCGTGCAGCAGGCGTCTAGCTATTATAACAATGCAACAAGGAGGAGCGGCCGGGCCGCGAAACTTCTCTGACCGAACTCGACAGAGGGCCGTCTTGAGCAAGGTCGGGTACAAGAGTACTGCGATTAAGAGCGAATTTTCACGCTAGCGATTGGTGCAGCGGGCCTTGAGTTGCTAACCGACGTCACCCACGGCAGCGGCCTAGGCGTCCGAATGCTATAACGAGCAATCTCATAAACGCTTTGAAAGCGTTCTTTGTTACATGAGAAGTTGGCAAGAGCCAGGTAGAGTATGACCGACAAAAAATTCTTATGCGCCACGTGTGACCAAGAACTCCAGATATGTCATTGCGAATGTTCAAGCATGTTCGTAGCGGGCACTAAACGTCTTTGTGAGCTCTTGGAGTTCTGCCTCAAGAAGACGGATCATGAATTAATCATCTCTTCGCCTTGGATAACGGACAAAGCCGTGCGGACGATCACCGAGCGTTTGGCAAAGGAGGCGCATCGGATATCAATACATATTTACACCGACTACGCGTCAAACCGGGAAGAGCCAGGTTTGAGTAAAAATAAGCGGCAGACCCTCACCCAGGGCAGCAAAGTCACCTTGAAGAAGCGATTTGAGCGGAGCGTGCGGACGCTCCGCTCCCTTGGGGTATCAATCCATCAGCTTCGGAACGTTCACAATAAATCGCTCGTTGTAGACGACAAGATCTTCATCGACGGTTCTTTCAATTGGCTTTCTGCAGAGAGGACAGCGAATTCGCCGGTGGTTCGCCACGACTCTGCTTTGGTCATCACCGGCAAACAGGCGCATCGTCATCGATGCGAATATCTGGATGCCCAATACCGGATAGAGCTCGAACCAGAGCCATTGTATCTCGACGACACCGACCGAGACAACGACATAATGGATTTCATTGATCTCAACACTGAAATCGCTCGGTTTCCGAGGAACAAGGATGAACCAATATACACTCGGTCGCTCGCACTTCCGCAGTGCCAGCCTTTGTTCTTTGCCGTCTGCGAGCGGGACAAAGGCAAGGTGATGCGACGTGGTATCGACATGGCCATCCTGAAACTCAATGAGGGATCCGTCCCGCTTATGCGGGAGGAGAATTTTCATATTGAGGACGCTTTGGTCGCTGCGAGGCCATACAATGAATACGACGACGAGCAAAAGCGCTTCGTAGTTTTCAGGGTGGAGCGCAGAAACCTCGCCACGGATATCAGGTTAACGGGCACGTTCTCGCGGAGTAGGCCTCTCCGCGATAGCAAAACTCCACTCCAGACACATGACATCATTCCACCAAACGCGTTGTGCCTGCTTCCAACGGTCTTCGAAGAGAGCTAAGAGGGATTGGGAATGACACGCCCCGATGTATTGCCTGCGGCTGCGCTTTCTGCCCTGACTGACGTGGCCGAAAGCCTAGCCAGGCATATGCCGATTGATCGTAAAATCGATGGAGTTGACAGGATCACGCAGCACCGCTACTCGAATTCGCTCATCGAAAACTCGCCTGCACAGTCAGCCGCAGGTCGCATTCTGTAAGAATGCAAATATGCTTCGCGGCTTCGGTCTAAATGAATTTAGCGCAGCCCGACGCAACGGCCGGGCAGCGCAAATGCTTTAGGGCGCTATGGTAGCTCCGCGCATCCACTAGGCGTGAACCCCGCGGCTCCCATACTTCTATAGTCCGTCGCGATATTGACGAGCTGGGACATTGCTTTTGCAAATTGCATAGGAACGATGCCGCTCGTCACGAGCGCAGACCGGAGGCGAATTTTCGCCGGGGCAATGCCTGTCAGTTTGGTCAAAACGCCTGGATCATTCTTGAAAAAGCTGATGCGATCGAGATGCTTCTGGATTGGCGTCCGCTTGCCGTTTCGCATTCCCGTAGTCGTGTAATCAGCAAGACGTTCACCAACTTCACCAACCGTTCGATCGAGCAGCAGCCGTTTGCACTCAATGATCCAGACATCACCCTCCTTGTTCCAGGCGAGCACGTCTACATCTCCAAGTTCCTTCTTTCCGTGGAACTGTGTCATCAGCTGATCGGGCAGTGCCGTCAGGCCAAGCTCCGTCAATCGCGCCGCAACGGAATGATTGAAGGCATGCCCGCGCTGATCGACGACTTTGCCGATCCATTTTCCGATCTCTTTGGTATCGAATAATTCGGCTCCTAACCTGCCTTCGATAACCTCGAAGTAGCGCCGAACGACTCGTAACAGGAGTACCGAAGAAACCAGGATTTCGGGGTCCTCGCCATCGCTCAACTGAACAAACGGGCGTCGCGTCAGCGACAGCTTCCTGTTCATTCTCCAAGGCTCCCAATCCCGCGGACGGGCGCCTTCCGGCTTTAACTCGTCCCACTGGGGCCTCGGCCTTAAGGTGAGAGATACGTAGGCGCGATCAACGTCGACATCGGTGCCGAGATCAGCCAGCAGTTCACGAAATTCGGTTCTGGTCATCGAGACCAGGATATCACCATTTCCGAGTGCCATTTCCGCCACGCTGTGCGACAGCTCGATGAGCTCCGCTAGCCCCATGCCGAACTCAGCGCGCACCCCCGCGATGAGGTCGGGATCGAGCACCGGAGCCGTGGGGCTCCGCGCGTCAGGCTCGGATTTGTCAAATGAATCCGCGTAGCCTGCGGCCGCATCGCGAAAGGCGCGGTCACCGTGCGCGTGAGTATAGGGCTTATGCAGCTGATCGTAGAAACCCTTATCAAAGAGGAAGCATCCACTCGGTGTGATCCTAAGAGGACCTGTTGCCAAACCGTAGTAGTAGGCATCGCTTTGCGTCGCACAGTCTATCAGTGTGCAGACTTCCGCAAGCAGTTGGTCGAAGTCGATCTCCGTGCAGGAAATGCCGCCTTCGGTCGGGCAGGTACACAACGCCATTTCCGCCATCGCTCGGCTGGCCACTCCGGCCGAAGCCCGCTTCCCCTCCTGCTCATTGTGTGTCGACAGGACATCTCCCTGATCCTTGTGCAGGGCAAGAAGCGCTGCAGCGGTCTGGCCCCACTTGGCTCTATCCCGATCGATAGCCTCATGGTTAACAACCGCTTTTACGACCAGACTTCGTCGATCAATCGTTGCCAGCCGAGCACGGATTCTATCCCAAAGCCGAATCACCGCAGCATGTAGCAGAGATTTGACATTGCCTTGCTCAACAATCCCACGCCCCGTTGCGCCAGCTAGCGTCGCCAGCCCGAGGTCGGACCAGGCCCGGTCTTCGTCTGATTGATAGAGCGGCGTCGGTAGGGGCAACGCCGCCTGGATCATCTGCTCGGGGTCTCCTGCCGGGATCGCATGTGCAAAACGGGCGTCCTTAGTGCCAGCAATCCTTACAGCGAGCTCGTCCGCCCAATCGACTGAGCGAGGCAATCCCGCCAGCTGGCTGGCGCCAAGCGCCATCGCTGCGATGAGATAACGCTCCGCAATGTTCGTCTCGTGGATGTAACCACATAGACTGGCAATCCTTGAATCGATCCCGATCACGCCGCTCGACACTGTCACATTTGGACGCGCGAGCTGATCGGCAGCGATCGGGGCCAGTTGTGACAGGTCTTCAAGATCAGAGAACAGTAATTCCATCGCAACCGGGCCGGCCGGCAGGGTTGTCAGCTCATGCTCTAAAAGAGGCGCCAACCTGAGCAGCCATTTCTGTGCCGCGTCCCAGATGTTCAGGGTCAACGCCCGATTGCCAAACGGTCCGAATTCCTGGTCGATCCACCACGGTCTCTGCTCTGTTTCGACGACAACCCGCAATTTGTCCTGGAGAGCATCCATCGGCGAAACGAAAATGGGGAGTTGACTGACTTCCTTGAAGTACGAGGACGTGGAACGCCTTTGCACCTCGATGAGCGACCGCCCGTCCGGTCCTATAGTGAGATGGTAGTCGCTCTCCGTTCTTATTCGATGACGCGCCAGACCGGCGTAGCCACCGTCGAGGGTCGCTATCCCTGACAACGGCAATTCGACGGGCACAACTTCAAAATTGCGTTCCTGCAGATAACCGTAGAGATTGATGAAGCCGTAAGGGTTTTCGATTTGCCAACCGCGCGAGTGAAGCTTCTCCTGTTGCTCCAGGATTTTCCAGATCCGCTTCGCGGTGAAGTCCCCATCCCAGCTCATTCTTAACCCATCGCTCAGCGACAAGTCGACGTGATGCCAACTGGCCGGAGAAGATGCAGCATCTCTAGCCGATCCTCGCCCTACTCCGCCATGGACGAAAAGAGTTAGCCCGTGCCGATAGTTGGGGCGACTGGCAAGTTCGGTTTCAGCGTCGCGAACCGATTCCATCACTCCTTCGCCCACCTCGGATACTCCGAGCAGTCCTGTTTGCAGTGTCTCGGTAAGATCGTCGCCAATGTGCACAATAACAGCATGGCAGCCATCTCCGAATGTCGTCCTAATTAGGGTGGTGCGCGAATTCAGCTGCTCCAGATCGTCATCCGAAATCCGATTGCTGAAGCCAAGATTTGATGCGAAAAATGTCCGAACGTCCTGAAGCTCGACAGCACGGAGCGTGGCCTCGAGGCGCGGCAACGCGTTCTCCGATTGGGCAAACTCCAGAATAAAGCGGCGTGCTGCTGCCCCGATTGCGGTCGGCAAGGCGAGGAGCCAGTCGTTTCCCTGCCTCAGCAATGGGTACCGCTCCAGGAGCGAATGCCCGAGCACGTCTGACCCAATGACGTCGCGCTCATTGTCTGCAAGAACAAAGGGGGCGATTTGCCAAGCATGAATACGAAGGTTTTCCAGGTCCTGGACGCTGAACCGCGCGGCCGACCGCGTTGCCTCGGCTGTACCTGGCGAAACGGTGACTTTTTTTCCAGGGCGGGACGCACATTTGCCATAGCGTTTGACACCGGTTCGCTCCGAAACCCCGCGGGCAATTTGGAGAATGGCCATTACGTGGTGATAGGCGGCTTGAGCCCATTCCTCATCGGGCAAACAGAGCAGGGCAGCCAGAAGGTTCTGAAGGTAGTACCCGTTATCAATCCAAGAGCCTTCGAGCAGGACGACGCCGCCTCCCCATGCTGGCACGACGGTGGCAAAAACATCTTCGACAGGATCCTCACCGAGGCCAAGGGGGTCTTGAAGCAGGTCATCATTGAGCCACTCACGGATCTGGGCATCAGACGGGATTTGCGTTCCCCGGCAGAAAGCGACGGCGAGATGGATCAAGGCCTCGATCCGGTACGTGGCAACCTGATTTTCGGGGATCGTCGACAGACCCGATAGCGTCTGGACGAGGTGGAGGCCGTCGAACTTCACTAGCCGCGCACACAGTTTTGCCTGCCGCGTAGCCAGGGCATTAAGGTGAAGGCCCTCCCCTAATTGGTTATGTAGCTTTCCAGTTAACAATCGCAATCTCGCTCCAGCATTTTTACAACATGATGGGTACCTCAAGTCGATCGTGCTGGTAATGTTAGGCAACTCTTTTTGGGAGGCTGCCAACTTCGTCCCCAGCCTTCTAGGCAACTTGGGGGATTAACCTGCTTCATTTCCTCTAATTATCTGTATTTGCTTGAATATCTTTCAAAAAAAACGGCTGACAATCGGGATTGGGAAAATAGCCGGATCGGCATCGTAGTAACTAATTTGGCGGTTTGCGTCTATCCCACGCGACGTATGGTATCACCGTTTGCCTTCAACAGAGACATCAGCATCGGTCCAAGCGAGAATTCCCCACGTTCCGCGCGTTTCGTGAGGTCGCGAAGATAGCCTCCAGCAGAATTTATGAAGTTTGATCGCTCGAGAATGCACGCCATAGCCACTGCGGCATTTTCTGGCCCCATCGCATTGCAGGCCTCCTCATAGGCTGACGGGCTGACACCCAACATCGAGCGGACCACCACGGCCGCAGTCATCAGCTCTCGCCAATGTGAAACGCCGCCCCCCGGCCCATAGTCTCCAATCTGCGGACAAGCTCGAAGAATCATTCCCAGCGGGAACACTTTGATCTGTTCGAGCTTTGCCTTCGTCTCTCCAGGCGTCACACTCGTTGCTTGAGGCTCTTCCGGCCCGCTCTCGCCCTGCTCTTTTTCGGAGCTAGGTTCAAATTCACTTATAGATTCGGTATTTGAATTCTGTATGTGGCGGTCATTTGAGATGGCATTGCCGTGCATATTTTTGGTTTCTGATTGCATTTCCAGAAGGTTGAGTGCCTCAGAACGCAAGAGCTCCATCTCATCGAGTGTGGCTTCGACTTGATTTCTGTCCGGATAGCGAGGATGCCGCCCCAGAATTCTAATATACATCATTTCGACATGCTCCCAATTGCCGGGAGCGCCTTCCTCAATCGCAGCTGTTATCAACTTGCGGACATCTCGGCGGCAGATCGTGAGTGCTTCCTTCGCCCGGCGAAAGCGCATACGCTCCGCGGCTACGTCCTGAGCCAGCAAGGCAAGCTCGGTCGCACGCGCAAGCAGCGGGCTCAGATCAAAGCCGTAAGCCTGTTCGATCACCCCAGCTCGATCGCGGTGTGCATAACGTTTTCCGTTTGGACTATCACGACGCTGGATAAGTCCTGCATCGACGAGTGCTCCGAGTTGGCGGCGCAGTGTACTCTCGGTAATCCCGTGAGCGCGAACGGACAGCTGCGCATTGGATGGAAATACAACAAGTCCGTTCTCGCCATCGAGCTGTGGATCAGGGTAGAACGTCAAAAGGGCATCGAGAACGGCAAGCGCTCTGTCTTGCAGGCCAAAGCGTTCCCTCGCTTCGCACACATCGCGAAATACTTTCCACTTTTCGACACGCGTGCCTGGTGTTGAAGCCGCGATCGCCAATTGCCCTTTCACCAAGGCAAGCGTCGCCGGCCGCCGCCCAAAGGGCGTCGTTACATGTCTCGTTTGCATTTTTCTTTCACCTTTCTTCAGGCAAAGGAAATCCGCTCACCAAATCGGTGCCAAAACTCTTGACTGTGATTCCGGGAAATGCGATTCTCGATCTTGCTAAGGATAACGAGAGAGGCTTTCGCGGTTTACCGTTCGGGGGCCTTTTTCTTTTGCGGTCTAATCTCCGTTGCGTTCAGGTTTGGACTGCCTGTATTCGTCGTACAGATGATCCATGCGGCTAGAAAGCCAATCGCTGAAGGGTTTGGCTTCCGCATTCGAAAGCTCGATCGCGACCTTCTTTGACCTGGCATTCATTGTGAGACTCAGCGAACTATCGCTCGACGTCCATTCTTTCGACGATCTCGGGCTTTTCGGATTCTTGGCCGCTGACTTGTTCTTGTACCGGGTGAGATACCCGTGCAGGTTATCGAACCTCGCCTCTTCCTCGAGCTTTAGAAACTCAGCCGTTTCCACATAGCCCGTGGCGATCTTCAGAAGGGCAGGGGTCAGCAGCAGCTGGCGCAAGCTCAACCACTTGTCGCGGCCGATTTTCTTGGCCGCGCCGAGAGCCTTGATGACCGGGGCAGGGACCACATCGACCACGCCTAGCATTTTGGAGAGCATTGCCTCATCAACCGCCAGCGAAGATCTGACCACGTCCTTCGTCATCCCGGACGCGATCAGGTTCTGTGCGAAATAAGCACGCTCAATAAACGAGAGATTTAAGCGGGCGGAGTTTTCCTGTCCTTGCGCAATCGCAGAGTTGATGTCGTCTAACTTCTTGACGACGGCCTTGACCGGTATTCCGAGTTCTCGAGCGACCTTGAGGCGACGATGGCCGAAGACGACCATGTAGCGCTGTCCGTCTGACGAACTGGGTCGAACCAGAATAGGTGTCGTTTGCCCAGATTCTTTGATCGCTTGCTTGAGCTCCTGAAATTCCTCCCCGTCGTCTGAAAGTCGATCGGCTACGAAGGAGACGTCGAGTAGTCGCGGATCCAAATCCACGATCACCTCGCCCTCCATGAGCTTCTTCGTATTCTCCGCTAGGTCCTCAATGGACCGGACGACTGTCTTTGCAGCGCCAGTCATGCCGTAGCCAGGCTTCGTTGGCGTTTTCTCGTTCAGCGAGGAAAGATCCAGTTTTGCGAACGGGTTTTCACGCGACATCATCGGCCTCCATATTCGCCATCAAATGCGATAAGGCATTGGCTCGGCTCGTAAAAAGCGGGAAAAAAACGGCTGACAAGTTGATCATTTCCTCCCCCATGCACTGTGGATGAGATCCACGACCTCGCCATTGGCCGCGTTCAGGCTCTCCATAGCGCGGTCATAGGTCGAGCGAACGAAATCACCGCGCTCAACCTCATACAAAGTCTGCTTTCGTATCGATGCATCCGATATCGCCGTCGACTTAAGCACGTGATTTCGCAGCATCTGTTGTGCAAACATAGACTGCATAAAGCCGACCATCTGTGCTTGCGGAATATCGGTCGGCTCAAAGCGCGTTACGAGGTAACGGAACCATTCCACACGGATTTCTGCACCAGCCTCTGCAACGGGGGTCATGATGCCGCCCAGCATCTGCAGGAACTGGCTCATCGACATGATGTCCAGCATTTGCGGGTGGATGGTAATCAGGATGCCGGTGGAGGCCATCAGCGCGGTGATCGTTAGATAGCCGAGTTGCGGGGGGCAGTCGATGATAACAACATCGTACCTGTCATCCACTTCCTTCAGCGCATTGACAATGCGCATGTGAAACAACCGGCCCTCGTCACCTTTCCGGGAGGAAATGGACAGGGGCACATCGTACTCAAATTCCTGCAGCACGAGATTTGCCGGGACAACGTCTAGTCCAGGAATGTTCGTCGGCTGGATCACCTCTGAGATCGGCTTGCGCTCATCATCGAAACGAAGCGCTTCGTATAGAGACGCGGTGTCATCGAGTTCGGGCTGAATGCCGAACAACGACGTAAGTGACGCCTGAGGATCGAGATCGACGGCGAGGACACGGTGACCGGTGAGGGCTAGGTATTGCGCCAGATGCGCCGCTGTCGTCGTCTTGCCGCTTCCGCCCTTGAAGTTCACGACCGATACGACCTGCATCGGCTCGCCTTCACGACGACGGGGAACGTAATAGCGCTTGTCGGATTTTTTGTTGGCTTCGAGGTACTCGCGGAGTTCCAGCATCTGATCCGCGGTATAGTAGCGTCGGCCGCTGACCGATTCGATCTCTGGGCCCTTCCCTTCGGAATGGATTTGCCGGAGATGGCTCTGGGTAACGCCCATGAATTCGGCGACTTCGCCGAGCTGAAACTTGCGCAGTCCCTTCCGAGCGTCCGGAGGATACTGCTGGCTGCGCAGCATATGCAACGCGCTTGAGATCTTCGCCCCTTGCTGGGCGATCTCAACGTCAAACCTGTTGGGCTGCTGATGGCTCATTTTGAAAACTATTTCCCGGGAGGCTGAACTTTCGAAAAAATGGCCCCATAGCCATAATTTTCGCAACTATCTCCCGATTCTCAGATAGCCGCAAGAGAATTAAGGTTAACAAAGGGTTAAGGCAAAATCGACGGGTTGCACACCCATAGCTTCTTTTCCTTGCGTTTTCACGGATTTAGCTAGGGGGATGGCCCGCCGCGTTCATGGTCCGTTTTACTGTGAATCCTACAATGCGCCCCGCGTTTATGTGGCTGCGCAAGGCCCCCTCGATCACCCCTTATCGCTTTTCCTTGCCGACTCGCGTGAGTGCGACTTGTAGGATCCTACAACTGCCTCTCGATTCAATTCTGTGCTGATTTCGCCGCCACCAACAACGACGGAGAAAGTTCATGCAGGTTCTCGCGTTTTCAGCACCCCGGACGATTCAAGAGGCTCACCTCCTTCACCTCCACTACCAGCTACGTGCGCGGGTTTTTTCCGACCGCCTCGGTTGGGAGGTGGACGTAACGGCGGGGTACGAGTCCGATGGCTTTGACGCACTTCGACCGACCTATGTTCTCGCCATCGCCGAGACCGGCCAATTGGCTGGGTGCGCGAGACTTCTTCCGGCGCTTGGTCCGACGATGGTAGCCGATGTTTTCCCCTCGCTTCTCCCCGACGGTCAGCTCAACGGTCATGCCGCGATGATCGAGAGTTCCCGGTTCTGCGTCGATACGGCTCTCACGGAGGGGAGGGCGGACGGCTCGGTCCATGAAGCGACGCTCACCATGTTCGCTGGCATCATCGAATGGTGCATGGCGAATGCGTACACTGAGATTGTTACGGTGACCGATCTTCGGTTTGAGCGGATCCTCGCTCGCGTTGGGTGGCAGCTGCATCGTTTAGGCGAACCCAAGAAGATCGGCGTGACGATGGCCGTAGCAGGCACGCTGTCCGCCGACGCAGATACGTTCCTCAGGCTTCGCCCCTCCAACTACCGTTCTGAACTCGCCCCCTGTCAGCCTGGCAGCCTAAGGAGAAATACGTGAACCAGCTTCGCTCTCACCCTCGGCTCGTCCGCAAACTTCAGGATGCGCTCGGCGATCAGCTTTGTGTTGCCCTGGATGACGTGAATGTCGTCGAGATTATGCTCAATCCAGACGGAAAGCTGTTCATCGAACGGTTAGGTCACGGCGTTGCGCCCGCCGGCGAGATGTCATCCGCTGCCGCCGAGATAGTCATTGGTACAGTGGCGCACGCGCTGCAGTCAGAGGTCGACACGGAACAGCCCATCATCTCCGGCGAGCTGCCAATCGGTGGCCATCGCTTTGAGGGACTGTTGCCCCCCGTTGTCACCAAGCCTGCCTTCGCGATTCGTCGCCGGGCATCACGCCTCATTCCGCTCGAAGACTATATTTGCGCCGGCGTGATGACAGAATACCAAGCCGCAACGATCCGCAGTGCCATTTCCACGAGGCTGAACATCATCATTTCCGGGGGAACGGGCTCGGGCAAGACGACGCTTGCGAACGCTGTGATCCGAGAGATCGTCAAATCCGCCCCAGACGATCGCCTCGTCATTCTCGAAGACACCGCCGAAATCCAGTGCGCAGCCGAGAACGCCGTTCTCCTCCATACCAGCGATACGATCGACATGGCGCGGCTCCTCAAGAGCACGATGCGGCTGCGCCCCGACAGGATCGTCGTTGGCGAAGTTCGCGACGGCGCGGCCCTGACGTTGCTCAAGGCCTGGAACACCGGCCACCCGGGCGGCGTGGCGACCATCCACTCGAACACCGCCATGTCGGCGCTGCGTCGGCTTGAACAGCTCACGGCCGAGGCAAGCCAGCAGCCGATGCACGAGGTGATCGGAGAGGCGGTCGACCTGGTCATTTCGATCGAGCGGACACCGCGGGGGCGGCTGGTTCGCGACATCATTCAAGTCGAGCGGTTCATCAACGGACAGTATGAGATCGAATCCGATCAGCCCACTGAAGAACAGGAGGCGCGCCATGTCGCGTAAGCATACCCTCATCGCGGCCGCGCTCGCGGCGGCGCCAATCGTTCTTGCCTCTGTCGCGCCGGCGCTCGCCAGTTCCGGCGGCAGCCTCCCATGGGAAGGGCCACTGCAGCAGATTCAGGAATCGATAACCGGCCCGGTCGCGGGTGCGATCGCGCTTGCAGCCGTGGCCATCGCCGGCGGCATGCTCATCTTCGGCGGCGAGCTCAACGATTTCGCGCGGCGACTTGTGTACGTCGTTCTTGTCGCCGGCATCCTGCTCGGCGCCACCAACATTGTCGGCCTGTTCGGTGCGACCGGCGCTTCGATCGGGCTGACCGACGAGCAGATCACGTCAATTGGTTCGAACAGAGGAGGGGAGGAAGATCATGGCTGAGTCCCTGTCCGGCCTGCGGCGTAACCGCATCCATCGCGCGCTCTCTCGCCCGAACCTGCTCATGGGCGCCGACCGGGAGCTGGTCCTGATCACCGGTCTTGCAGCAGTGATCCTGATCTTCGTCGTGCTTACGGCCTATTCGGCGATCTTCGGCGTCACTGTCTGGGTCGTGATCGTCGGGCTGCTCAGGATGATGGCGAAGTCCGACCCACTGATGCGGCAAGTCTATATCAGGCACATTTCCTACAAGCGCTACTACAAGGCAACCACTACGCCGTGGCGACGGTACTGAGGAGGCGGCCATGGTAGCTCTCAAACGCTTCCGGGTAACTGGCCCTTCCTTCGCCGATCTCGTTCCCTATGCCGGCCTGGTCGACAATGGTGTCCTCCTCTTGAAGGACGGAAGCCTGATGGCCGGCTGGTATTTCGCTGGCCCGGACTCCGAAAGCGCGACCGACCTCGAGCGTAACGAGCTGTCGAGGCAGATCAATGCCGTTCTGTCGCGGCTCGGAAGCGGCTGGATGATCCAGGTGGAGGCCATCCGTATTCCAACGGTCGACTATCCATCAGAAGATCGATGCCATTTCCCCGACCCGGTAACCCGCGCAATCGATGCCGAGCGTCGGGCGCATTTCGCGCGCGAGCAGGGCCATTTCGAGAGCAAGCATGCGCTGATCCTGACCCACCGGCCGCTCGAATCCAAAAAGACTGCTCTCAGCAAATACATCTATTCGGATGAGGAAAGCCGGAAAAAATCCTACGCGGACACGGTGCTCTTCGTGTTCAAGAACGCGGTGCGAGAGCTTGAGCAGTATTTGGCCAACACGCTTTCGATCCGGCGAATGGAAACCCGTGAAACGGTCGAAAGGGGAGGCGAGCGAATTGCCAGATACGACGAGCTGCTGCAGTTCGCGCGGTTCTGCACTACCGGGGAAAGCCATCCAATCCGGCTACCCGACGTTCCCATGTATCTCGACTGGATCGCCACCGCGGAGCTTGAGCATGGACTGACGCCAAAGGTCGAAAACCTTTTTCTCGGCGTCGTTGCGATCGACGGTCTGCCGGCCGAGAGCTGGCCCGGTATTCTCAACAGCCTAGACCTGATGCCGCTGACTTATCGGTGGTCATCGCGCTTCATTTTCCTTGATGCCGAGGAGGCCCGGCAAAAGCTCGAACGGACGCGGAAGAAATGGCAGCAGAAGGTCCGGCCGTTCTTTGACCAGATATTCCAGACACAAAGTCGATCCGTCGACCAGGACGCGATGACGATGGTAGTCGAGACTGAGGATGCGATCGCGCAGGCCTCGTCGCAACTGGTTGCCTATGGCTATTACACACCGGTCGTCGTGTTGTTCGACAGCGATCGCGAAGCACTCCAGGAGAAGGCCGAAGCGATCCGGCGGCTGATCCAGGCGGAAGGTTTCGGGGCACGGATCGAAACGCTCAACGCCACTGACGCCTATCTCGGTAGCTTGCCAGGCAACTGGTATTGCAACATCCGTGAGCCGCTGATCAACACCAGCAATCTCGCCGACTTGATTCCGCTGAACTCAGTCTGGTCCGGAAACCCCGTCGCGCCATGCCCCTTTTACCCACCGAATTCGCCGCCCTTGATGCAGGTTGCGAGCGGCTCGACAGCGTTTCGTCTGAACCTGCACGTCGATGATGTCGGCCACACGCTGATCTTCGGTCCGACCGGTTCTGGCAAGTCGACGTTGCTCGCCCTGATCGCCGCGCAGTTTCGTCGCTACGAAAATGCGCAGATCTTCGCCTTTGACAAAGGCAGTTCACTTCTGCCCCTGACGCTCGCAGCCGGCGGCGATCATTATGAAATCGGCGGCGACAGTGTGGAAGAGGGGAGGGCATTGGCCTTCTGCCCACTCTCCGAACTCAAAAGTGTTGCCGACCGGGCTTGGGCGGCGGAGTGGATCGAGATGCTGGTCGGTCTGCAGGGTGTCACCATCACACCCGATCATCGCAACGCCATCTCTCGGCAGATCGGCCTGATGGCGAGCGCCTCTGGTCGCTCACTCTCGGATTTCGTCAGCGGCGTGCAGCTGCGCGAGATCAAGGACGCACTGCATCACTACACCGTCGACGGCCCGATGGGGCAGCTTCTCGATGCGGAAGAGGACGGCCTCACGCTCGGCGCCTTCCAGACCTTCGAGATCGAGCAACTAATGAATATGGGCGAGCGCAATCTCGTGCCAGTGCTGACCTACCTGTTCCGCCGGATCGAGAAGCGTTTGGATGGGTCGCCAAGTCTGATCGTCCTCGACGAGGCGTGGCTCATGCTCAGCCACCCTGTGTTCCGCGACAAGATACGCGAGTGGCTTAAGGTGCTGCGCAAGGCAAATTGCGCCGTCGTTCTTGCGACCCAATCGATCTCGGATGCCGAACGATCCGGGATTATCGACGTGCTGAAGGAATCCTGCCCGACCAAGATTTGCCTTCCGAATGGCGCCGCTCGTGAGTCGGGCACGCGAGAATTCTATGAGCGAATAGGGTTCAACGAGCGTCAGATCGAGATCGTCTCGAGCTCGATCCCCAAGCGCGAATACTACGTCGCTACCCCCGACGGCCGGCGGCTCTTCGACATGTCGCTTGGGCCAATCGCACTGAGCTTTGTCGGCGCGTCGGGCAAAGAGGACCTCAAGCGCATTCGCGCACTGAAATCCGAACATGGCCACGAATGGCCGATCCACTGGCTTGAAACGAGAGGAGTTCACGATGCCGCATCGCTACTCAAGTAGATGGCTCGTCTGCTTAACAGCCGCCGCTCTCACGATTGGAGGCTCAGGCACGGTGCAAGCTGGGACAGCCACCGGCGCTGCGACCGAATGGACGCAGCTCGCCAACAATGCGCAGCTTGTCGATCTCATGAAAAGCTCCGGCATCCAGGTCGACAATCAGCTGACGCAGATCAGCCAGCTTGCAGAGCAGATCCAGAACCAGCTGAAGATCTACGAGAACATGTTGCAAAACACCGCGCAGCTTCCTGATCATATCTGGGGGCAGGTCGAAAGCGATCTCAACCAGCTGCGCAGTATCGTCGACCAGGGACATGGCATCGCCTTTTCCATGGGGAATGCGGACGACGTTCTTCAGCAGCGCTTTCAGAGCTATGCCGATCTCAAGACCAATTTGCCGAGCAACGCAACCTTCTCCTCGACTTACCAGTCCTGGTCGGACACCAACCGTGACACGATCACCAGCTCGCTGAAGGCCGCGAGCCTGACGACCGACCAGTTCGAGAGCGAGGAAGACACGATGTCCTCGCTGCGGTCGATGTCCGAGACGGCTGACGGGCAGATGAAGGCTTTGCAGGTCGGGCACGAGATCGCCGCTCAGCAAGTCGCGCAAATGCAGAAGCTTCGCGGCCTCGTCTCCCAACAGATGACAATGATGGGAACATGGCTTCAGACGGAACAGACCGACAAGGATCTGGCGCAGGCGCGGCGGGAAAAGTTCTTCAACGCCGAGGTCAAGAGCGTTCCGGAGGGCCAGAAAATGGAGCCGCGCTGGTGAGCCGCCCCGTCCTGATTGCCTTGCTGTTGGCTGTCGCCGCTGCATCGTCTGCAATGACAGTGCTGATCGTCAATTCCCGAAACACAGGAACACCTGCGTTCACCGAGGAGCAGCGCGCCGTCCGGGAAAAATTCTTCGGCTCCGACAAGGAGCTGCCGCCGATCAAGGAAGGTCAGGAGATGCGCCCGAGATGGTGAAGGTTGCTGTCGCACGCTCGTTCCTGATGACAGGTCTCTTTTTCCTCGCCTATGCCGTTCCCGCATTCGCGCAGGAGGGGCAAGTCCTCACGGAATTGGAAAACCAGGTCTCGTCTGCTGCGAGGGGGTGGGAGACCACCATCATGGAGGCGGCGAAATCCCTATTCTGGATTCTCGCAACGATCGAGATCGGCATTGCGGCCGTCTGGTTGGCGATCCAGTCAGCCTCATTGGACAGCTGGTTTGCCGAACTGGTGCGGCGGATCATGTTCATCGGGTTCTTCGCATTCGTTCTGACCCAAGGTCCGACCTTTGCGCGAGCGGTGGTCGACAGCCTTTTCCAGATTGGCGCCGGCGGTGGTTCAGCGTCGCCCGCTGAGGTGTTCGACGCCGGAATCCGCGTCGCGTCGCAAATGTCGGAGCAGGCACAGTTTGGGGTTTTCGAAGACAATGCGCTGGCGATCGCGGCGGTGTTAGCAATGGGCATCGTCGTTATCTCCTTCTCGCTGGTTGCAGCGATTTTCGTGTCGGTCATGGTCGAAATGTATGTCGGACTGCTCGCCGGCATGATCATGCTCGGGCTGGGTGGTTCGTCCTTCACGAAAGACTTTGCTGTTCGATACCTCGTCTATGCCTTCGGCGTCGGCATGAAGCTGATGGCCTTGGTGATGATCGCCAAGATCGGATCGAACGTCCTGCTTGGCCTTGCGCAAGCTCCGACTGCCTCATCGGACCAGTTCGTTACGACCTTGGCGATCGCCGGTATTTCCGTCGTAGTCTTCATCATCGCCATGTATGTCCCGAGCATCATCCAGGGCGTTGTCCAGGGCGCATCGGTGTCCGGAGGAATGGAAGCGATCCGCCACGGCGGGCAGGCGGCGTCTTTCGCCGCAGGCGCTGGCTTCCTCGCCGCCGGCGCCGCCGGCGCAGGCTTTGCGGCCGCGCAAGCCGCACGAGCTGCTGGTTCATCCGTTGCAGGTGCCGCTCTTCGCGGCATGGGCGCGAGCTTCAGTTCCGGCGCGCAAGCAGCCGGATCAGCCGCGAAGGAAAAGGCAATCGGCTCTCCGGGCGCTTATGCCGGGTCCATTCTCGGACTGGCCAATGCGAAGCTCGATGAACAGCGCGGCGGTCATAGCGGACCGAAGCCTCCTCCCGAACGCAACGACAAACCGTAATCGAGACAAGGGAAGAATAAATGGCAGCGAACCGCGCCCCGGAAAACCCATACCTTGCCGCCCGCCAGGAATGGAGCGAACGCTATGGTTCCTATGTGAAGGCAGCCGCCGCATGGCGGATTGTTGGTGTCCTCGGTCTGGTAATGGCCGTCATCGGCTTCAGCTACGCGATGTATCTCAGCACGCAAGTGAGGCTCGTGCCTTACATCGTCGAGGTCGACAAGCTCGGAACTGCGGTCACCGCAGGCTTCCCCGAGCAGATCGAGTATGCCGATGTCCGCGTGGTGCGCGCCACACTCGGCAACTTCGTCACGAGCTTTCGCTCGATCACGCCGGATGCAGTGGTGCAGAAGCAATATATCGACCGCACCTACGCTCTTCTTCGCACCTCCGATCCGTCGACGGAGAAGGTCAACGCCTGGTTCCGAGGCAATTCTCCGTTCGAGAAGGCAAAGTCCTCGACCGTTGCCATCGAGGTCAACAACATCGTGGCGCTCTCGAACCAGACCTATCAGATCGACTGGACGGAATACGAGCGGGACCGCAAGGGCAAGGAAACCGGCACGCGGCGGTTCCGCGGGATCGCAACGGTGACGCTCACCGCGCCACAGGATGAGGCGACGATCCGCCTCAATCCGATCGGCCTCTACGTCCGGGATTTCGACTGGACGGCACAGCTTTAAGGGTAGGGATTCTTTCAATGAAAAAAACGGGATTGATCGCGGCCGCCGGCTGCATGGCCGGACTCTTGCTTGCGGCGGGCGCGCAGGCGCAAAGTATGACGAGCAACGAGGTGAAAGGAACAAATCTTTCCAAAAAGTGGCGCGGCACGCCGGGATTGGTGACGACGGGACCGGACGGAAAGGTGATCTTCCTGTTCGGCGAAACGCAACCTTCCGTCGTCTGCTCGCCGCTGCAGGTCTGCGACATCGAACTTCAGGGTGGCGAGATCGTTCGCGATGTTATGGTCGGCGACACCGTGCGCTGGAAGGTAGAGCCGGCCACTTCGGGGGCCACAGGCGGACAGGCGATCCATCTCATCGTCAAACCGTCGGAGCCAGGCCTTCTCACCTCAATGGTCGTGACGACATCGCGGCGCACCTATCACATCCAACTCAAGTCCCATCCGAGCCAATACATGGCGCGCGTTGGTTTCGAATATCCGGAAGACGTGTCCACCAAGCTCGCCGACATCAACACCCGTCTCGAAACGGGCGGCATTCCGGGCACCGCGCCGGACAAGCTGAACTTCTCCTATTCAATCAGCGGCGGTGCTTCGTGGAAACCGAAGCGGGTCTATTCGGACGGGGTGAAGACCTACATCCAGTTCCCGAAGTCGATCTCCGGCCAGGATGCGCCTGTGCTTTTCGTCGTCTCCGGCGGTCAAAATCGCATCGTCAACTATCGCATGAAGAACGACATGATGACCGTCGACTATGCGATCGACAAGGCGATCCTCGTTTCCGGTGTCGGTTGGCGGCAGCAGAAGATCACCATCCGGCGGGGAGGCTGAACCATGCGCAAGCTTCTCACATATTTCGTCGTGGGCGCGCTGCTCTCCGGTTGCCAAACGGCGGACGACGCACTGACCACCAGTTCCACACCTGTGGCCGTCACCGGACCGGCTGCAAGCGCCATCGCCGGCGACATGGCAAGTCGTCTGGCCGAACAGATCGGCCCGGCCGGTGCTACGACCACGATCAAAATGGAGACGGACGCATCGGAGTTCGCATCCGCCCTCGAGGCGGCCCTGAAGGGGCGGGGTTATACGGTCGTCAGGGACGGCAAAGTCGCCAAAGACATCAAGCCGGTCGAGCTTGCCTATGCAATTGAGGGAATCGACGGGCAGCTGCTCGCGCGGGTTTCGACGCCTTCGATCGCTCTCGGACGTGCTTATACACCAACGGCGGCAGGCGCCACGCCGGCTAGTCCGCTTTCGATCATGCAGCGTAACTGACGGAGAGCAATATGGTCCAGTCGCTCCAACTTGGCGCGTCAGCCCAGGCCGACGATCAGAATGGCATGCGCCGGCTCAACCGCCTGCCGATCATCGTCGCCATCATCGTCATCGTGCTATTCGTCGGCGTGGTCGTGATTGGTCTGTCACTGCGCGGGCTTTCCTTCAATCATGGCGACATCGAGGGTGCTTCCAACAGCCCTGCGACCAGTTTCGGCGATCAGCTTAAGCGGGGTGTCACCGACGGCATTATCGGTGACCCAGAAAAGCAGGAGGTGTTTCAACCGACGCCAGTCGTCGCGGAGAAAAAGGAAAAGCAGGAACCGGTCTTCGAGCGCCAACCAACAGATCGACAAGATCGCCGACAAAGGCTCGAATCCGAAGAGGAGTGGAAGGCACGCCTGAAGCGAGAGCAGGATGAACAATATATGCGCGAAGCCCAGCGGCAACGGATGGCGCGTCTCCAGGCCCGTTCCACGGCGCTCGATTCGCCGCTAAAGGTAGACATCTCCGATGTCGAGAAGGCTGCAATCTCCACCAATGACACCGTCCGCCAGCCGACAAATGCCGTGACGAGCAGCGCCTCAGACCTTTATGGCGCGGCCATGAAATCAGGCTTGATGGAGCAGAACGTCGATCAGAACGGGCAGACGTCGAAGGAGGACTTCTTTAATCAGGACATCAAGGATCTCGGCTACCTGCCGAACCAGGTCGTGCCGCAGATGTCACCCAACGAATTGAAGCGCGGTTCAGTCATCGCGGCGACATTGATCACCGGCCTCAATTCCGACCTGCCGGGGCGCATTACCGCTCAGATCAGCCAAAATGTCTACGACAGCGCAACCGGTTATCGCCTTCTCATCCCGCAAGGCGCAAAGCTCTTCGGTCGCTACGATTCCAAGGTGTCTTTCGGCCAGGAACGGGTACTCGTCGTCTGGACGGACCTCATTTTTCCGAACGGGTCTACCCTGCAGATCGGTGGTATGGCGGGCACTGACGCTGAAGGTTATGGCGGCTTCCAGGACAAGGTCGACCGGCATCTCTGGAGAACATTCGGTTCTGCAGCCCTGGTGGCAATCATCGGGGCGGATACCGATATGTCGATGCCTGAGAGTTCGACGCTCGCGACGCAGGACACGGCTTCGGATGCAGCAAGACGGAATTTTGCCGCGTCATTTGGCCGCGTAGCAGAAGAGACGATCTCGAAGAATCTGAACGTTCAGCCGACGATTCGCATCCGGCCGGGCTACAAGTTCAATGTGTTGGTCGATCAGGATGTTATTTTTCATTCTGTCTATAGCGGCCGCTAAACAGCTAACGGACGCTCAGATTTTCGCTTGTCGCTGAACGTCGCAAGTACATTCCGCGCGGGGCGCAGGTGTGACTAAAAATCTCTATAAAAATCATCGTCTTTAGATCAGAAAGAGTTGAATACCCGGCAGAGGTCAATAGACCTAAGCGATGCAACGAACGTGGATCTGCTTCGCGTAGAAGCAACTGCCGTATCGTCCAATGTCCCATGTGGTTCCGGCTAGCCGAACGGTGGCAACCGGTAGCTCGCGGCGTCAGAACGGCGCGACGAGTGGGAGGCTTGCACCGTCGAAAAAAGGAGAAAAGTTAGTGGACGGTGACCTTCGCTCTCTCATCGATATGACAGAAGCCGCGCATGATGAACGTATGATCAAAAGTGCTTTGAAAACATTTGCGCACGCATGCGGCTTCGACCGTTTTGCTTATCTGCAGACTGAGGGGTTGGAAATCCGCACATTCAACTCCTATCCGGAGGAATGGCAGGGTGTTTATCTCGAAGGCCATTACTCCCGCATCGACCCGGTCGTTACTGAAGCCAAGCGTCGCATGGAAATGTTTTCCTGGACGGCCGACGATTGGCCCGCTCGTGGAACCTCCGAACTCAGGCGTTTTCGGGACCAGGCGATCGAGTACGGAATTCGGAGTGGGGTGACGATCCCCGTCGAAGGAAGTTTCGGGTCGACGATGATGCTGACGTTTGCATCTTCGGCGCCGACGGCTGACGTTTCAAAACTGCGGGATGCGCAACAAGCGATCCGAGCGGTGCTGGTGATCCATTACTGCCTGAAGATTATCGCTGCGACGACCATTGTCGCTCCGAGACGGTTGCTTTCACCAAGAGAAGCAATGTGCCTCATGTGGGCGGCAAAGGGTAAAAGCGCTCCGGAAACCGCAATGCTAACGGGGATCAACCCGAGGACAGTGCAGCACTACCTTGATAAAGCGCGCGAAAAACTTGAGGCTGCGACCGTCCCACAGCTCGTCGCAATTGCTAAAGATCACGGGTTGGTTTGACCGTCATTCATGTTTATCGAGTGGAACCTCGGGGACGTAGCCTAACGCATCGATGATTTCCGAAAGTTCTTCTTGCTGGACTTCAGATTTCTTTTGGCGCGCGACATACTCCTCCTGCAGGCTCTTGAGCACGGCGGCGGAAATTGATGGGTCTGCGGTCGCGCGAGCCCATTCCTCATAGACAGCTTCGTCGGCGGCGATCAGGAGGCGGTGTTCGAGAATTGCCGAGACAGCCAACGCCTCAAGCTTCGACTGTTGCATCGAGCTGAAGCGCGATTCTCTTTCCTTTTCTCGACCATTTGCATCGGATGAGCTCGCTTTGTTCACCCGCTTCTCCCAAACTTTCATTCTCTCACCAAGCGGCCCCGAAGGTTCGCCTACATCAAATGGGACACCGTTACATCCAAAATCTCTGAGTTGCAGACAATGTGCTGATGCTTATATCGACAACTAAACCCATTACCCGCCCGCATTGGCGGGATTTACGGGAAGGAGCTTTACATACTTTAGTTGATAAACTCCGAGTGTGTAAACGGCGATCTTTCGGCGCATGGACATGCGCAAACTGGTCGGCTCGAATTTTGCCCGCCTGCGTCGGGAGAAAGGCCTGACACAGGAAGAGGTCGAGGCGCGTTCTGGTTTCAGCCAGCAATATCTTAGTAGCCTGGAGCGAGGTCGTCGCAACCCAACTGTGATTACGATTTATGAACTGGCTCAAGCCTTAGATGTCAGCCACGTCGAATTAGTGCGACCGATTGGTGAGACCCAAGTGAGTACGCAAACAGGCGCATAATCTGGGATCTCAGCAGCTTCAATCCGGCCCGCGACAACGAGAAATCGTCGAAGCAAGCCAAATGGAATTGAGATTTGTGCTCCTCTCGAGTCCGAACAATCACTGCGATGAAATTGCAAGGCGCTGCCGCAGACGAGATCGTCGAGGGTTATCCGGCTCTCACTGCGCGCATGGTGGACCTCGCCGCAAGCTACATCTTTACTCCAGGCGACCACTAGAATTGTCAACTTTGTCCATCGAGGCAATTAGTCGTGGTGAAGAATTCATAATGCGAGGGCTTTCTCGGCCCCAGGGATTGTGATACAAATCCTAGGATAATAGATCCTATTCTCCGAGCTTTTATATCAATGCCCAGTTCAGTCACGCAACGCCAAATCGCTCGGACCGTGCTAACCGAGCGCGGAATAGCACGTTTCGTCGAACTGCGGAACGCAGGAGTCACGGCTGCCACCATGAGCCGAATGGAACGAGATGGTGAAGTGCTGCGGCTTGCCCGCGGTCTCTATCAACTTCCTGATGCGCAGCTCGACGCCAGCCACAGCCTGGCGGAGGTTGCCAAACGCGCGCCCAAAGCCGTTATCTGCCTCGTTTCGGCATTGGCATTTCACAGCCTGACAGATCAGCTCCCCGGACAAATCTGGCTTGCCATAGGCCGTAAGGACTGGCCGCCGAAGCTGGAAGCCCCCGCTGTGCGCATCGTGCGCTTCACAGACAGCCTTCTCAACGACAGCGTCGAAACCCATATCATTGAAGGCGTTCCTGTGAGGGTCTTTGGAATCGCCAAGACAATTGCCGATTGCTTTCGATATCGCAACAAGATCGGCCTTTCAGTAGCGATAGAAGGGCTGCAGGAGGCGCTGCGGCAACGAAGGGCTACTCCTGGCGAAATCGCCAACCAGGCCGAACGCGGTGGCGTTGGCTCTGTGATCCGGCCGTATCTCGAGGCGCTGACCGCCAATGGCTAAAGAAATCAGAAACGTCGGCGCCTCGGTGCGCGCCCGCCTGTTGCAACTCGCCAAGGCAAGCGGGCAAAGCTTCGATCTCGTCCTGACGCGTTTCGCCCTTGAACGGTTATTGTTCCGGCTTAGCCAGTCGCCCCACGCCGATCGCTTCGTTCTAAAAGGGGCGATGTTGATGATGAGTTGGTTCGACAATCCGCACCGAGGCACGCGCGACCTGGATCTTTTGGGTTTCGGTGATCCGAGTCCGGACCCGATGCTTGAGACATTTCGGGAAATTCTGGCGCAAGAGGCCGACGATGGCGTTACGTTCGACGCTGATACGCTGCATGTGGATCGTATTCGCGAGGCACTGGATTATGGTGGGCTCAGGCTGCGGGTGATCGCTTCGATCAGCGGAGCCCGGATCAACCTGACCATCGACATCGGTTTTGGCGATGCGCTTGAGCCTGGGGTGGAGGTTTTGGATTATCCTTCCATGCTCGATTTTCCGATGCCGCGGCTTCGGGCCTATGCGCGAGAAACGGTCATTGCCGAGAAGTTCCAGGCAATGGTGATGCTGGGGCGAGTAAACAGCCGCATGAAGGATTTCTACGACATCTGGATCCTCAGCAGGTCTTTCGACTTCAGCGATGATCGGCTGGCGCGCGCAATAGCCGCTACCTTTGATCGCCGCGAGACACCGATCCCCATTGACCTGCCGGACGCCCTAACGGACGCCTTTGCCAAGGACCAGCAAAAGCAGCGACAATGGCGTGCTTTCATTGAAGGCGTTGCACACAATCCTGGCGATCTGATCGACGTCATCGCGGGGATTGCCACATTCCTGATGCCGCACGCGGTTGCGGCTGCGAGGCTGGACGAATGAGCGGTTTGGTCGCAACCACGCGAGTTCATGGCTCAGCGAGCAGAATTCAGATCCTGTCGGGTTTTTGTCGGGCAACTTCATAGCTGGAACCCGTCAGTACGTGGGTTTTACTGGCTCGCCGCCATTACAACCGCGGACGAGGCATCTGGAAGCGCATTAATTTCATGCTTTGGAGTCGCCTAAACTTTGGCTTGGCCGGAACATGCCTCGCCAATGCGAGGTGAACTCAACGCTGTTGTTGACCAATGCGGGAAAGATCGATCCGTATCCCCGCATGCCTAACATCCTGCATCGTCTCTGGTTGTAAGTCTTTCGGCGTCGCTTCCTCGCCATCCACTTCCTTATCGCTTTGCTGCGGCGCTTCGATGGGTATGCCAGGATCCTCCGCCTGAAACACGCCGACACCCCCGAACTCGCCGGTCTTCCATGCGTAGACCGCGTCCTCGAAGATTTGCGGGAAGACGTCTTTGCTCGTGGGGTTGCCATACCATTTTGCAACGATCCTCAATACCTTGGCGAACATCGCAGTGCCTTTCCGGAGGTTCTGGCAAGGATCGACGAGATCGGGCTTCAGATCCGCCGGTTCCTTGACTCCCACGCCAGCGGGGAACTGGGTGAGCCCTACGCGGACGACCGCTTGACCAGCATATTGGCGCACGATCGCAATCGCCTCCTCGGCCGATGCCGCTTTCGGAACGAGGATCAATCGGTCGCCTGATTTGACGGTGACGGCGAAGGGATCAGCCGAGCCCGCCGCCATCACGAACTGCTCGACGATCGTCGGCTTGAGAGAAGGGTCTGCGCATTCATTTATCAGGGCTGCGTCGATCATGGTTTCTCCTGAGCACTCAGGTGTTGAAGGCAATAACAATCGGTTTTGCGAAGAGCTTTGACCACGCTGTAGTGGCAGTTCGCTGGATAGCAACGATTGATGTCCCTTCGGTCCACCACCCGTTTCCGACAGCAACAATGAGGTCCGGATCGTGCAGCATCGACTGAAGCACCGGCCAAACAATCAGTTGCTCGTAGCAGATCAGCGGTGCCGCGCGGCTGGCGCCGATGGAGACGACCGGGTTCGCCAAGAAATCCGCCCGAGCACCACCACTCTCCCCAAACCAGGATCGCCACGGCTGCCACATCGAACCGGGAACCGGCATACGTTCGCGATAGAGGATATGGCCGCCCCTCCCGTCGACCGCGACCAGAACATTGTCGTAGCCCCCAGCATCGACCATCGCCGCACCGGCGATCACCGTCCCATCATCATCCCTGAAGGCGTTCGTCCAAAGCCGCGCCACGGTCGGTGTCCAGAAACCGAGCGCAGTTTCCGGCAGCACCACAAAACGGGCCCCATCGCTGGCCGCGCCACGCACCGTTGCGATCATGTCACGCTGGCGTTGAAGCCCGGGCTCCCGACCGAGCGAAGCCCCCATATCAAGATCGACGCCGCGCCAGCCTTCCGGTAGTTTCGGGTCGGTCCAGATTGCGGCGGACCACAGCCAAGGGCCTGCGAAGGCGATGGCGACAGCTGGCCAAATGCGGGT
Organism: Rhizobium sp. NZLR10; assembly: GCF_019685125.1. Taxonomy (NCBI): domain Bacteria; kingdom Pseudomonadati; phylum Pseudomonadota; class Alphaproteobacteria; order Hyphomicrobiales; family Rhizobiaceae; genus Rhizobium; species Rhizobium sp. NZLR10. The sequence goes on from NZ_JABDWE010000009.1 coordinate 152,039, forward strand.
TACGAGACCCGCAAGGCCGGCTGTCATGAAGCCAAGTCCCCACCATCCCCATCCCGGAAACAGAACACCCGCGGCGGTGACAGGATGCGCCCAGCCCGTGATGCCGAACGGCGGAACGGCCATGACGGCTGCCGCAAGGAGGTAGCGAAACGGACGCGCGCGTCCGTTCATCGTCCAGACGAGCGTATGCACGGCAACGAAACTCATAGACGCACCCAGCCAGAGCAGGAGGCCTGGCCAGATATCCGACGAATAAAAGGCGGCAACGCCTTGTGGCAGACCCCGGGACGCGGCCAGGAAGTATCCGCTGGAGACAAGTGCCGCGACCGATCTCGTTTGCGAGATCGACCAAAGAACCGGAAACCCGAGCGCGACGGGTAGGAGCAACACATGGCCGCTCCAGCCCACCACGCCGATCGCGATCGAAGCGAATATCAGCAGCGCCGGCTGAAGGTAATCACGGCACATAGGTGAACACCTCCTGCGCCAGCCCGAGAATGCCGGAGATCGGCACCGGGCCAAAATATCGGGAGTCATAGGAGCCGGGGAAGGCGGAATGCAGGAAGACATATCCTGGCGGTATGATGCCGCTCGGAAACGGCGTCAACGGCCGGCCTTTTCCATCACGTAGTGCGAGACTGGATGAGGAAACCACCCGCCCATCCACTCTCACGTTGACGCCGATTTCGACACGCTGTCCTACAACGGCGATCACTGTCTTGATCAACGGTGCGACGTCGCCCGGGCAGGAACCAGAACGGAAATAGCCTCGTGCCCTGGCTGCCCGCATCGCCGCCGTTTCCAGCGGGCAGATGAACAGGAGGTCGTCGACTGCCACCGGTCGATGAAGCGGGATAATGCGCCATAGGCCCAGTGGCTCGCTCGGCGTCAGATTGATGCGGTAGCCGCCGGCGACGGCAGTCACCACCAGCAGAATGGTGGCCGCGGCCGCTATCGACAGAACCGCAGTGGCACGTCGTTGTTGCGTGGTCATCGACCGGGTGGTTGCTGCCCGGGTCATTTCAGCGAGAGCCCTTGACTCTTGGTTTGCCGCAGCGTCTCTGCCTGCTTGAGCGCTTCGGTCGTGCGTTCATGAGCGCCAAGCTGCTGGACCGTCCGCATAGATTTCCACGCGGACTGGACCTCAGCCTTCTGGACGACCGTCATTCCTGCTGTGACGGTCTCGAAAGTCTTGCCATCAGTGTCTTTGGCAGCCAAAGGCAGGAAGGTCCGTTCCCCGAAACGCTCCGACACAGCCTTGGCAAAACCTTCGAGTTCTGCCTTCACGTTTCTGTCCGCCAGCGCATATTCGAGGCCAGCCGGGAGATCGTTGCGATCGATGGCATCTCGCACGCGTTCGAGCGTTTGCTTGGCAGATGGGGAGAGCGCCGGGATATCGACTGAAACCTTGAGTCGGACCGCGCGCTCCTCCGTCTCATGTTTGAATTCGGCCTCGGCCCGCTCACGAAGGTAGCGTTCAAGATTTCGGGCAAGCGCCGGCACATTGGCGATGGCTTTTTCCCGGTCCTGCTTGTCGGCACGGCTGGCGAGAAGACCGGTTTTGCCCTTCAGCGCGCCAAAGCTCTCTGGCTCGCCGGTAATCCTTGCCAGGGTCGACTGCTCGACCGACTGGTCCTTCAACATGGTATCGACATTGATGGCCTTGAAGGCCACTTCCGGCTTCGCGTAGACGAGCTGGAAGCGGGTCGAGACGTCCTCCCATTGCTTCTTGAGCCCGGGATCGCCGGCGAGCTTGTCTTCGACAGCCTGGTCGAGCGATTTCGGGAAGGTGGCGATACCTGACACCATGGGCTTGGCCTCCTTGATTGTGTCCGGGATGGAGTGTTTGTGGCTGCCGTGGACCAGTCCGAGTGCCGCGCCGATGGCGGCAAGACGGGCGCCGAGATTGTCGAGCTTCTGTTTCTGCCGGACGGCCCATTGGAGGCGATCGTGTGCGATCGTGCGGGCGACGTTGACAAGATGAAGGCCGCGGGCTTCCGCGAAGCGCAGCGCCTGGCGATAGAACGACGCCTTCTCGTAATCGAGGGTCGTCTCCTTGGCGTTTCGGCGCGACAGGATCGGGATGAGCCCGCCGGATTTCGCAAAGGAACGACTGCCGTAGTAGATCGCGAGATCCTCACGATGGCGCGTCATGGCCACATAGGTGAGATGCCGGTCCAATGAAAGGGAAGCAAGCACCTTCACCCGGTCGACGGTCGCGCCCTGGCTCTTGTGGATGGTCGTGGCATAGCCGTGACCGAGATTGTTGTAGAAGCGCTGCTCGATCGTGACCTGGCGACGATGTTCCCTTTCGCCGATCTCAGCGACGATCCGGCCGGGTGCGGCCTCAACCACCTTTGCGAGCATGCCGTTCTTGACGCCAAGGCTGCCCTCGTTCTTGAGGAACACGATCTGGTCGCCGGCCGCGAACATGCGGGTTCCGTCCTCCGTCTTGAACGCAAATCCGTCTGCGACGACGCCACGCTCGACCAGCTTGGCGCGGGCCATATCGTTGAGCTTTCGGGCGTCGCGGCGAAGGTGTGCGAGGATCAGGCTGGTCTTCGAAGGGTCGTAGTCGCGGTCCCACGCTGCGATCAGGCTTTCGACCGCCTCGTCCTTCAGTCTCAAACCAATCATTCGACCATGGGCGGTGTAGGCATCGACAGCCTTGCGGATATTGCCACGCGCGAGATCGAGCGAGGCGTCGCGCATCCATTGCTGGCGCTGACGATAGATCGTCTCGAGTTCGGCATAGCCGATGCGATCGGCAATGGCGCGAAAGGCCGCACCCGCTTCGATCGGTTGAAGCTGTTCCGGATCGCCGACAAGGACGAGTTTGGCGCCGGCCTTGGTGACTGCTTCGACCAACAGCGCCATCTGCCGTGACGAAACCATGCCGGCCTCGTCGAGTACGAAGACGGTCTTATCATCGAGCTGGTTGCGACCCTGGTTCCAGCGAAGCTCCCAGGACGACAGCGTGCGGGAAACGATGCCCGCTTCCTTCTCCAAACCTTCGGCGGCTTTGCCAGCCAAAGCTCCGCCGACCACACGATAACCGGCCGTTTCCCACGCCTCGCGCGCAGCCTTCATCATCGTCGTCTTGCCGGCCCCGGCGCGGCCGATGACAGCGGCAATCCGCGTGGTCCCGGCGACATGCTCGATCGCCGTTCGCTGCTCATCCGACAGACGGGAATGGCGCGTAAAGGTCGCCTGCAGCACCACCTCACGGACGCCATGGGAGGTGCTGCCGGAGAGCCAGATCGCGCGATTGGCCATCTCGGCCTCAAGCCGGATCATCTCGCGCGTCGTGTATTTCGCGGGTGTCCGAATACCTGTCGCAAAGTTGATCCGCTCGCGTTCGAGCCGGAGTGCTTCCGGACTTTGCAGAATGCGGACCATCAGAGTTTGGAACAGAAGGACATCGTCGATATAGCGATACAACACCTTCGCAACATCGCGTTCGTCGAAGACGCTCTTCTCCCGCGTGATCAGGTCGAGCACGATCTCCGGACGGCGCTGGATGCGGCGGGCGTTCTCCCTGCGGCGCTCCTCCTGAAGCTCGACGCGTTCGAGTTTGGGAGTCGAGGTCTCCGACTTGTGGTCGGATTGCTCGGCCTTGCGCTCGATGGCTTTGGCGCCGACGCCGAGGTGAATGGTTGGCTCGAGGTCGATACCCTGCTTTTCGAAGGAACGGCCATCGATGCGGATTTCGAGGCCGGCAAGCGCCAGATGTTTGTTCTGGCAGGCAAACCAGCCGTCGCGAAACGCATTGAAATCCTCAGTTCTGCCGGCCCATAGCTCATAGACGATCTTGCCGGCATCATTGCGGATCGGCTTGCCGTCCGGGGCGAGAACCGCGACCTTCTTTGAGCCGAACCCGTCCTCGGTGAGCGGCCGCAATGTCGTCATCAGATGCACATGCGGATTGCCTGGGGCGTCGTGATAGACCCAGTCGGCGACCATGCCCTTCGCGGTGATGTGGCACGCCACAAAGTCGCGCACGAGCGCGATGTTCTGCTCGGCCGTCAGTTCGAGCGGAAGGCCTATGGTGACGTCCTTGGCGAGCTGCGCGTCGGATCGCTTCTCGAAGCCCTCCACTTTGTTCCAGAAGGCCTCGGATGCGCCGGCGACCGAGCGATCGGCAATCATGCTGCGCACCCATTCCGGCGCGTCGGTAGGGATCACGAACTCCTCATGCAGGAGCCCCTGCTTTCGCGTGTAGTCGATCGTCCGGGCTTCCCGCTCAAACTCCATCTTGGCGCAGTGCCGGTAGGCCGCCGACAGGACGGCGCTGCGGCCTGAGCCACGGGCGACGACGCTGACGGAGAAGTGAGGGACGGCCACGGCGAAGTTCTCTCCCGGTTGCAAACGAAATCGAAGGGTTCGTCGGGAGCGGCGGCCCCGCCAGGCACTCTCAGCAACACGTCGCGCCAGCGACGTATAATTGCGCCCTTGGAAGCCGCTCCTTCGGAACGGCCGGGATCATCCACCAAAGCATCGCCGCTGGCGATTGTAGGATTCACAGTAGTGCGTTCGCTACTTAAGTTCCGGAAACTGGCTTCGAAAGACAAGCTTTCTCAGCCAGGGAGACAAACGGACATGAAGAAGCCATCCGCGAAGATCCGCGACGAAATTGCCAAACTGCAGGAGCAGCTCAAGCTCGCCGAGACACGGGAAGCGGAACGCATTGGCCGGATCGCGCTCAAGGCAGGCCTCGGCGACTTCGAGATCGACGAGGCGGAGCTTCAGGCAGCGTTTGACCAACTGAGCAGGCGATTTCGCGGAGGGCAGGGGGGTACGACCGGAGGGAAAAAGGGGGCAGGCGATGGCAGCGGCGCAACGTCGACCGCGACGGTCGCGTCTGGCCCGAATGCAGGCGGGACTGGCGAGGCTTGAACGGATGGTGAGGACGATGACATCCGACTCCCGCAAGAAGGACACGCGCGAAAAGATCGAGCTCGGCGGCCTGATCGTCAAGGCCGGTCTGCGCTATGAGAAGCGAGCGCTGTTGCTGGGCGCGCTGATCGATGCAGCGCGCCGCATCAAGGGTGACGATACCGAGCGCTCCAGGATCACGGCCATCGGCGTGGAGGCCTTCGGCAATGACGATCAATAGGATTGCACTTGTCGTCGGACCAACGGCGTTGATGATCCCGGTCGTCATCGGAATGACCGGGATCGAACATTGGCTATCCGGGTTCGGGAAAACCGAGACCGCACGACTGGCATGGGGGCGGGCAGGGATCGCGCTTCCCTATCTCGCCAGTGCCGCAGTCGGAATCTTGTTCCTGTTCGCGACCGCCGGCGCGATCAATATCAAGCAGGCAGGTTGGGGCGTCGTTGCGGGATGCAGCGGTACGGTCCTGATCGCGGCACTTCGCGAGACAATACGCCTTTCCGCTTTCATGAAGACGGTACCCGCCGACAAGACGGTCTTGGCCTTTCTCGATCCGGCAACGTCGATCGGAGCGAGTGCCGCGCTCTTATGTGCCTGCTTCGCACTCCGCGTCGCGCTCATCGGCAATGCGGCCTTCGCAAGGGCCGAGCCGAAGCGCATTCAGGGCAAGCGGGCGCTTCATGGCGAGGCAGATTGGATGAAGCTCACAGAGGCGGCAAAGTTGTTTCCCGATGCTGGTGGCATCGTCATCGGCGAGCGCTATCGGGTCGACAAAGACAATGTCGGCGCCCGAGCGTTTCGCGCCGACAGCGCTGAGACCTGGGGCGCCGGTGGCAAGTCGCCGTTGCTGTGCTTCGATGGCTCGTTCGGCTCGTCGCACGGGATCGTCTTTGCCGGTTCCGGCGGTTTCAAGACAACGTCGGTGACGATCCCAACGGCGCTCAAATGGGGCGGCACGCTGATCGTGCTCGATCCATCGAACGAGGTCGCACCGATGGTCTCCGCGCATCGCGGCGGAGCGGGGAGGGACGTATTCGTTCTCGATCCGAGGAAGCCGGACATCGGCTTTAACGTCCTGGACTGGATCGGCCGTTTCGGCGGAACCAAAGAAGAGGATATTGCCTCAGTGGCCTCATGGATCATGAGCGACAGCGGCAGTGCGCGTGGTGTCCGTGACGACTTCTTTCGTGCATCGGCGCTGCAGCTTCTCACGGCGCTGATCGCCGATGTCTGCCTGTCCGGTCACACGGACGAGAAGGAGCAGACGCTTCGGCAGGTGCGCATGAACCTCTCGGAGCCGGAGCCCACATTGCGCAAGCGGCTGCAAGACATCTACGACAATTCGGGTTCGGATTTCGTGAAGGAGAACGTCGCAGCCTTCGTCAACATGACACCGGAGACCTTCTCCGGCGTCTACGCCAATGCGGTCAAGGAAACGCACTGGCTTTCCTATCGAAACTACGCAGCTCTCGTGTCTGGGAAGAAGTTCTCGACCAGCGACATCGCGGCCGGGAATACGGACGTCTTCATCAACATCGATCTCAAGACATTGGAGACCCATTCGGGTCTTGCGCGTGTCATTATCGGTTCGTTTCTGAATGCGATTTACAATCGCGACGGACAGATCAAGGGGCGCGCCCTGTTTCTCCTCGATGAGGTCGCCCGCCTCGGCTACATGCGGATCATCGAGACCGCGCGCGACGCCGGACGCAAATACGGCATCACGCTGACGATGATCTACCAGTCGATCGGCCAGATGCGCGAAACCTATGGCGGCCGCGATGCTGCAAGCAAATGGTTCGAGAGCGCCAGCTGGATTTCGTTCGCCGCGATCAACGATCCCGAGACCGCCGATTACATTTCTCGACGTTGCGGCATGACCACGGTCGAGATCGACCAGGTGAGCCGTAGTTTCCAAGCGAGGGGATCATCGCGGACGCGCTCGAAGCAGCTCGCTGCCAGACCACTCATCCAGCCCCACGAAGTCCTGCGCATGCGTGCCGACGAACAGATCGTGTTCACCGCAGGAAACGCGCCGCTCCGATGCGGACGAGCTATCTGGTTCCGGCGCGGCGACATGAAGCATGCGTCGGCACGAACAGGTTTCACATGATCGGCGATACGCCAACTGCATGATCCAAGCCGGCGCGCAGTGCAAACAAGCAAGGCTGATCCAGGAAAATGAAGAGTATCGGAGAAATCAGCATAGCGACGCCCGACGGGCGGGATTTCGGGAATTCTCGTCGTGCGACGGGCGGGAAACAGAGCAGCCGCGGGAGCCTCAACATAGTGGCCCCAAAAGGGGAGGCGGGATCGACTGCTCCCCGACCCTCGCACACCATTTTGGCGGCCACGCCGCAGCCCGAAGACAAGCTCCTCCGTAAACGCAGATGAAACCGGGTCCGACATAGGGTGAGGCGAAACGAGGAATCGGATAGTGGCGAAATCGAATATAGTTCCGTTCAGAAAGCCGCCGAAGGCCGGACGCGGTCGCGATCGGCAGCGCGCGGGCGGAGGACTGCTAAGATCTGAGCGGATCAGACGGCGTAAACGCGCGGCGGCAGTTCTATGCACGGTGATCATTGCCGTTGGAGGTTGGCTTGCCTATGGCGGCAACGAAGCTCTCCCCGGTTTCGCCACTTTGGCCAAGACACCGACGACGGATTCATTGTCGGCGGCATTTTCGATCTGCGGCGACAGCCACCGGACGAACTGCGTCGTCGATGGCGACACCTTCTGGTTCGAGGGCGAGAAAATCCGCATCGCCGACATCGATACGCCTGAACTCAGCCCGCCCCGCTGCGAGGCCGAAAGGATCAAAGGTGAAGCGGCAAAATCCCGGCTGCTGGCGCTGCTCAACGCTGGGAAGTTCTCTCTGGCGGCCGGGTTCCGTGACGAAGACAAGTACGGTCGCAAACTTCGCATCGTGTCTCGCGCAGGCAATTCGCTGGGCGACGTCTTGATCGGCGAAGGGCTCGCCCGATCATGGGATGGTGCCCGACACGGCTGGTGCCAGAGCGGGTGACAGCGAACCATCGCTTCCCCGGCACGGGAGAAGGATAGGGGTTTGGGGAAAGGGAGGAGGGAACCGTCCCCTTCCCCATGGGAGGAAGTTTGAAGGAGGGGCGTTGCCGTTCCTTCATGGGGTGAGGTTTGAGAGGGGCGGCAGAGCCCCCCTTTCATAGCCGCTCCGGCTGGAACGGCTCACGCGAAGTCAAGGACCAGAGGCGGCAAGCCGCCTCTGGTCTGGATCTCAATCAGCGGGATCGAAGAAGGGCTCTTTGTCGTCCAGGCCGATATGCCATCGTTTGTCGAACCACCGCGACGGAAGGTAGATCTCATCGCCGCCAGAATGCGCAATGATGATCTTGCCGGGTTCGTGAAACAATCCGAAATCGACCTTGTTGTCGATTGCCCAAAGCAGCGCCGCTGACAGAAACTCGCGCGAGATATCGGCGGGAAGATGCACCTCCGCATCGAAATTTCCGCGCAAGCGTTCAAGCCAATCCGGCTGTTGATCCGACCGCTTCTGGTCGTCTCCAATCTGGTGAGTGATTTGATGCTTTGTCATCAGGGTCTCCTTTTCGTTTCTGACGAAAGGTGTCCGCACCGTAGTCCGTGAGGGGTCCGGGACCGCGGAACGCGGCCGCCGTGCGGCGAGCGGAGGAACCGATTTCTCTGTGCCGCTTGCGGCGCTGGGAAAATTGGAGGGGCCGCGATGTCCTTGACGCCGGAACGACGGGTGCAAAATGGGATGTCAGAGAGAGATTAAACCGCGTCCTGAAAGGACGCGACCGCTTGCCAGCACCGCTGGCCATGGGACGTTCCGGCCATATCCCATTACGATAGCAGGCACAGGAATGCGTCTTGCCGCGAGAGGATCGTAACCCGACAGGGCGCAGACCGCGTGCGGGCTCGGGTCGCAGCGCGACTAGAGCCGTGCGCCGTCGGCGCCTCGCCCGACACGCCATTCTTCACGAAAATGAATCGGTCGCACTTGTAAGATTCACATATGTCGTTGGACGTGGCGGCGACGTGTGGCGATCATGCCGGCATGATTTCGCAACCCTACCAGCTCTATGTCGAACGATCGGATCCAGCCAAGAACATGGCGCGGTATTATGCCATGGAGATCGAGCAGACGATGTTCGGAGAGGCTTGCCTGATCCGGCGATGGGGACGGATCGGCAAGCGTGGCCAGGAGAAACGGCATGTGTTCGAACGGGAAGAGGAAGCGGTTCACTTATTCCTTGAACTGTTGAAGCAAAAACGTACTCGCGGCTATCGGCCCAGAACAACTCTGCGATATTTGCAGAGCTGACCCCAATCGTCTCCGATCTCTCAAATGGCGAAACAGGGGCCGCCGAAGCGGCCCCTGTTGGCGCGTTATTCTCGCCGGTTCCAGTCGGTCTCGAACGACGCCTCGATCTCGACCAGGAACGGGATCTTGATTGTGAGCTCGAGACCGAGTTTCCCTTGCGGAAGAAGTGACAGATCACGTTGCCGAGGACGCGGAGCCTGCGGCCGGTGGCGATGAGGAATTGAGCGAGCTGTTGCACGGTATATTCTCCTTTCGAAAAGCGGATATCGCGGGGATAGGCCAAATGACGGGCAAGGAGGGAGCACCTGAAAGGCCGAAATGAGAGTGGAGGACCTGCCGGCGCCTGAATTTTGGCCTGCGAGGAGCCGCAACGCGGTGGGGAAAATTCTGGCGCCGGCAGCTTGCGGCGCGACGGACGGGATGCAACATCCCCGATGTCGATGACAGAGATCGAAAGGAGAGCGGCAGTGGATCGCTCATCTCCGTGCTGTGGATGCCGGCGGACTGGCAGTGTTGGTGATTATGCCGCCCTCAGAAGGGCGGCTCGGCATTGATGGAACCGTCCTGTTCGGCAAGTATCATGGTCAGCTCGGCCTGGGCGATTTCGAGTTCGGCTTCGATCTGGCGGCGCTCGGCGGGCTCAACGCAGGCGTTCAGCTCAGCGCGCAGTTCTTGGATTTGTTGTTCGATCATCGTCATCTCCTTGATGTTTGAGAAAGATGACGCCCACCGTCGTGGCGGTGGGTCAGGGTCAAGGATCGCGCATGCGACCGCCAGCGGCGGCGAGTGGGGGAGCCGAAATGCGCCAAGCATTTTGGGGGGACCGCTCGTCCTTGAGGCTGGCCCGGCTCCACGGCACGATTGGCTTGATATGAGCAGACCCCACTTCCCCGTATGGCACCCAAAAAGCTGGAAACGGGCTCGACGCCCGTTGCCTGCTTTCTCAAAGCAGCCCGTTGGCCCCGCCTTAGGCGGCGGGGCCTTGGTGGGATCTCAATCCCGGTTGGGGCGGGACCAGATCAGCTGGTAGCCGTCCTCGCCTTCGACCTCGGTGAGCGTTGCGTAGATCGGCGCCGGGAAGCTCGGGTCGTCCAGCTTGACCGAGAGGTAGTCGCGGTCGGTCTCGCTGGAGCGCTTCTGCCAGGCCGCACCCAGCTCGACATTGCCGGCGTAGATACGGAAGTGCGGACCCTTGTCGGAGGGGTTTTCGATGCGGGCGATGCGGGCCTTGACGTTGAGTGCGAGGGTGCGGATCGAGCCGGTGAAGCCGCTTTCGGTGGAGGTGAAGGTGCCGATGGTAGCCATTGTCTGTTCCTTTCTTTCGGTTGTTTCGGGCCGCGCCCTTCGCGGCCTCGATGGCTGTCGCAAGGATCGGGGACGATCGGACCGCACCCCGAAGGGGCCGAAACGACGTGGAGGGCGGCGGGGAGCGGCTTTGTTGCCCCGCGAGGAATGCGAACGCAGTTCGCAGGGGAAGAAAGTTGCGGACGGCCGTTGCGGGAGAACGATCGAGGCTAAGCCGGTCTTCGATCAGACATGCCTCATCGAGCCCGCGCGGGACGTGGCTATCACAGCGATGGGAGGAACAAGGCAATGGCGGCCCTCGTCATGGCGTTACCGTGCCGAGACACCGCAGCCGCTAAACCGTTACCCTGTCTCCAAGTCATAGCGTCGAATTCGGATGCGACAAACTCGGCCGGCCGGGCAGTTGCCTCCTGCCATTAACGCGGTATCGTGCGCTTGCGATTCGTCGCCTGGAGGATCTATGCGTCAGCAGACAAAGCCGTTTATCGTCGAAATCAAGCAGTCCCGAAAACTGAAAGCCACCGATCCAAGACCATCGATCTGGGTGAAACTGGACCTCACGTCCGATCAGCACACGCCGGCGGAGAAAGAGCCTAGAAACCTGTCGGCCGTTGCGGGTGACAACGACCGACCTTGACGTCTCCTACGCAGCCGCTCTGTTGTCGGCCTGGATGGACTGGAGTCCGTGCAGAAAGTTGACAGAACGCTGGGCATGTGCCGCGGCTTGGAAGATGGCCCGCCTGTCGTCGGATAGAACCTTCAGCCACGAGCCGAGGTAAGACGCATGGTCCGGCCGTGGCTCCAGCTCCGGTGCGATCCCGAGATCAGCGCAAAGGAAGCAGCTTCCAAGTTCGGCGATCAGTTCCTCGCGAGCCCGCTCGCTCTTGTCTTTGGCATATCGGCTGAGATCGCGCCCAACGCGATCGGCGCGCGCCGTCCAATGGCAACTTTCGTGACTCAGGGTTGCCACGTAAGACGCGGCGTCGCGGAACGTCTCGAACGGCGGCATCTGGATGTGGTCCGTGACTGGCGAATAATAGGCCTGCACCCCACCATGGCGGATGACTGCGCCGGTGTTGCGGAAAAAGCGATCGGCGTGCTCCATGCGCTCGTCAGGATCGAGCACCGGACCGGGTTTGTGATGGTACGGCTCCGGCAGCCTGTCGATCTGTTCGATGTTGAACACTGTATATGCTTTCAGAAACGGGATTTCCCGGTCGACTTCTCCACCATTGCCGTCCGCCTCGGACTTGGTGAAGCGGCTGGCGAAGACGACCGTCGAACCGGTCTCGCCCTTGCGCACCGCCGCTCCCAGTTCGAGCGCCTGCTTGAACGTCATCCACATGGGTGAGGTGAAGCCGCGCGCCATTCCCTCCGACCATAACAACAGAATGTTCATGCCCGAATAGGGCTGACCGTTGTAGCGTAGCGGCCGGGTAATCCGGCCATTGGTGTTGGCCGCGTGCCAGGGTTTCATCCAGGGTTTTACACCTTTTTCCAGATCGGCAACGATCCGGGCCGTGATCCGTGCATAGATGTCGGCGCGTTCGCCCTCGGCTTTCCTGCTCATGTCATTATCCTCCGTTTTGGAGGCCGCGCCCACCGCGGCCCCGTCGCGGAGGTCCGAAGGCAGGAGCGATCGGGTGGCATGCCGCACCGGAACTGCCGGAACGGAGAGAAGGACGGCGAAGCCGTTGCGGCGGACAACCGGCTCCTGCAGGACCGCCGACCGGGACGGGGTCGCGTGGCGAGCGGGGTCCATGTTTCTCTTCCTTCTGATGACCTGGAAAAAGGCCGGTCCCAAAGGAACCGGCCTAATGATCAGGGAGAGGGAAGAAAAAGCGGAGCCGAAGCTCCGCGCGAAAAACGGCTCAACCGAGTGCCGCCATCTGCGCCTCCGCCGCCTTGCGGTCGAGCGACTGGCCCGGGTTTTCGACCGGGCGGTCGAAAGGCTTCCAGGCTTCGCCGATGACGTGGCTGTAAGCAGCGACTGCGCCCTCGGCGGCCATCCGCAACGCGTGGGACTGTATGCCCATGTCGGCGGCGAATTCGCGTTTGCGCTGGGCGGCGCTGTCGTAACCGACCGGGCCATCGAGATCCTCGTCGCGGGCATCGTTTGCCGATTTGGCGGTGGCGTCTCGGGCCTCGGTGACGGCGCGGCTGTAGAACTGGCCGGCTCCGTGCGCCGAGCCGACATAGGCCCCGACGATGCGCTGGAGATGGATCTGCATCGCCTTCTCGCCGAGGCCGTCCGAGAGGCTGTCGGCGGTCTCAATGATCAGGCGCTCATGGAGCTCACGGATGCCGTCACTGTCGACCACCGCCGTTCCAAAACTCTCGGCAATCAGCATTGCCTGGACGGTGTCCGGGCATGTGAGCCTGACCATCTCGAGGGTCGCGCCCTTGCGGAGCGGCACGACGCGGGGGGAGGGTCGATTGGTTGCGGGCTTGGCCATGGGATCTTCCTTTCGTGGTTTCCACCAAAGCGGCTCCGGCCCCTGCCGGTCTGCCCTTCGATGCGATCGACAGGAACCGGCTGAGGACGGGCGCTTTCACAGGTCCGGGACGGCCGGACGAGCGAAACGGGTTTGCGGACAAGCGGGGTAAAGCCCTGCGAAGGACGCGGAGCCGTTTTGCGAGGGAGGCTGCACCGGCCGCTCCGCGGCGCCGCCAGCGACCTTGAAACGACCGGCCGCCGGTTCAGACCGCAGCGAAAACGAAGGGCAGACCGGCGGGGCGGGCTAAGGCTCCGAAACCCCGGAGGAGAGAGCCCCTCGCGACCGACAGCCCGCATCCCTTCCTCCAGCGCGGATCAGCCGCCACGAAAGCCCCCATACGGTCAGACTCACGCCGCCGCATTACCCGCATCATCGCCGAGCATCAGACGCATGGTAGTGATCGCCCGCTCCTGATGTTGGAGTTTGCGAGCTAGGGCAGCGATTTCCGTTCGCCGTTCGAAGCTGAGCCGCTCGACGTGATCCTGAAACAGCTGTTCGTCGGAGCGCGTCCACCGCGACCCGCCCCGGCGGTGCGAGCGGGCTTTCGCCTTCTCGGTGGCCGCTCTGCGTTCGGCCCGGCCCGTGATCTGCCGGTGAATGCGATCGAGATGGTGGCGGGTCTCTCGCCGCGCCGCCTCCATGCGGAACAGAAGAACGCAGGGACTAACCGGTTTCATGGACTGGTCACCCGCGCCTGCCAATTGATGAAAGACGACGGTCCGTCATAGGCAGCGTGGCGCGCCGGATCGATGACGAAGCCAAATCGGCCAACCTCGTACTCGTCTCTTGGCACGAGATAGCGGCGTTCTTCATCGGTTGCCCGCAGCCCGCCGATCGTGGCGATGACTTCGGTTATCCCGGCATGCTGCTCCGAGCGTAGCGCGGAGATGACGATCCAGTCCCGCCGGCATGCTCCCGCTCGAAGGCGCGGCGATCCTTCTCATGGGATTCACCGGGCGCAAGGGGCGACCGAAGATCGCTTCCCAGGCATCGGGCCACGAATCCCGGATGGTCCGATCGGCGCACTTGCGCTCGTATCCGGTAAAGAGATTCGGATAGGCGAGGGCAATCGCGGCCCACGCGGTATCTTCTTCGTACCAGCCGCCTGCGCAACGAAGCATCGGATGAATCTTGACGTTGCACTCGTTGCACAACTTGAACCCGCCATGCCCGGCCGTGGTGTGAGAGACGATACCCTCCGCGTAGACGGTGGCGCCCTGCGAAGGTCCCCACGGGGTGGAGCAGTTCATCCGAACCGTTGGCCGGGCGAGCGCCCGGAGCTCGCGGCTGTGTTCGGCCTGTTCGAACATCCGTGCTTGAAATTCCGCCTCATCCGCAACGGCGCCATGATGCGAATAGAAGTCGTCGCGTTTGAGTTCGGAAAGCGGCCGTGCCACACGCCAGGCGCTCACGAGAAAATGCTGGCCATCGCGTCCCGACACCATGGCGAAAACGAGATCGCCGACACGGGCGACAGGCAGGTCATCGGCGCTGCGGCTGAACTCCGGCCCTGGCAAATCACGGGCGGAAGCTGCTTTGGCTTGGAGAGCAGGCGTGTTCATGCCGCGACCCTCCCCTCGACGTGATCGGCCGCCACTTCATCGGCAGTGACCTCTTCCAGCACGGCATCGGGATAGCCATGCCGGGCCAACCATTCCTCCGCGGCTTGGCGATTAGCGGCGAGGTGGACGAGTTCGGCGTTGTCGCCGGCGCGGTCGAAGACCCTGACGTGGCCGAGCTGCGGGCGCTCGATCACCTTGAATGTCAGGCTGCTGTCGAGCGAGAACGTCCTGTGGATACGGATCGTGATGACGCCATTGCCGCCGAAATCGCCCTCATGCAGCGTGAAATCCGGCGACAGGTTGGCATTGCCGATGCCGCGCTTGCCCTGTTTGCGGATCAGCCTGCCCTTGCTGTTGCGGTTTTCCCAGGCGGCGAGCTTCTTCCTGTGGCGCTCGGGCGGGCGGGGCGTGCCGTCGGACCAGACGACAATCGAGCCGATCGGGGCGAGGTCATAAATCAAAGACGCAGACATCTTCGTTCTCCTATTTTGAGGTGTGGAAACAAAGCAGCCGCCGGTGATGGCCGGCGGCGGTATCGATCAGTATGACGTTGTGGGAGAGGGTTACTCGGCCGCAATTCCGTAAGCGGTATCGGGATCCTCAGTGCTGGTGTCAGCGTCGGCTTCATCCAGTTCTTCGAGCCCGGTGTCGGCTGCGTTGCCGCCGTCCTCGATGCTGCCCATCGGCCCGTCGGCGGGTGCATCGTCGTCCTCGCCCCCTTGCTCCATGTTCTTGGCCAGCCACTCGCCCAGCTTCACGTCATCGGGTGCGAAGAGGCCGGACGGATGCACGAAACGCTCTTCCTTGAAGTGCTCGACAAGGGCAGCCCGGGTGTCCCTGACGCGCGGGCGGGGAGCGACACTCCTACCGCCGCAGGACGCGTCCAGTGCCGGACGCGATAGGCACGCGAGGAATTGCTCCGTGCCCATGTTCGGAAGATAGGTGTCGGCGCCGATGGCATCCCCGGCGATCCGGGCGACAATACCACTGTCCGTGCGGTTGGTCCGCGCCGACAGTGCGTCGATCAGGGTCAACCTCGCCACGACACGAAGCGTGTCCGTGGCGAACTCCAGTTTGCCGCTTTCACCGATCAGCCGGACAGCGTGCCGGGCGAAACGCCTGGAGCCGTAGAGATGGCTGGAGGTTTCGGAGCCGGAGTCGACCGAGACGTTCTGCCCGGCGAATGCGAGGACGAGCAGCGCCATGAGGATATCGTCCTCGATCGGCGCTCGTGCCAATGCCTCGTGCAGAGCGTCTGTGCGGAAATCGCCGATCATGTCGAGGCCGTTTCGGGTCACGTCGGGACGGGTCTTGGCTGCAACATCGATGGCCTCGTTTCCGTCCTCACCGCCGGGCGCGGTCGGATCGGCCTTGCCGTTCGCCTTCTTCGCCTCCGGCATCCGGAAGTGGGCGGACTGCACCTTGCCCTCTCGATCGAGATACATGGCGGTGCAATCGCCCTTGCCGGGCTTGCCGTAGACACGCTCCGCCTTCGGCGGCAACTGCGGCTGGCCCCAATTGTTGAGCTCGACGATGGAACCCTTCTTCGGGAGATTGCTGCTCATCCATTCCTGCTGCGCACCGAGGAACGCTTCGACGTTCGTCGTGAAGCGATTGTCCTCGTCAGCCGGTCCGAACAGGTCTTCCGCCCATTCGATGCCATAGGCCTGGCGAAGATCGTCGCCAAAGCTCGCATCGCGCGCGAACATGCGGGTCTTGGTGAGGCCGGTGGCGATCGCCCACCAGTATGCCGTGTCACCCTTCTTCGGCTTGTGGGCCTTCCAGACTTCCTTCTGCTCGTCGAGCGACGCCGCGGAAATCGTGCGAAGCTGCTGCTCGTTTGGCATGTCGCCCCTGGCCATGTGATCGAGCATCGCCGGCAGCACATTGGCGAGCAGTCGAAGCTTCCGGATCTTTCTGACCGGCAACGCCAGCGCAATCGCGATCGCTTCCTCGGTCCAGCCGAGAGCAACGAGGCGCTCGATGCCGCGCCATTGGTCGACCGGATTGAGCGGTTCGCGCGCGATGTTTTCGATCATCGAACGCATCGCGCCATTGTCGTTGGCCGCCTCGACGACGATAACATCGATTTCCTCCATGCCGGCGGCGATCGCCATGCGGGTGCGCCGGTGACCGGCTTCGATGACATAGCCGTTGCCGCCGGCTTCGGCGAAAATGACGGGTGGCTGGATGATGCCGACGGCCTTGATGGTCGCAAGCAGCAGCGCGTCGGCCTGGGGCGTCGATTTCGACTGGCGGGTATTGTCGGGATTGTCCTTCAGCGCACGCGGATCGACCTTCATGAGTTGCATGGGAGTGTTCCTTTCCGGGGGATGCGGACCTGGCCCTCTGCCGGTCCTTCCAGTCTTCATTTTTTCCTGAAGACATCTTCCGGACCGCAAAGCGGCCCGACCGGCGCAACAGCGGTCGAGCAGCCCTGCCGCGAAGGACAAGCGGGGCTAACAGCCCTGCGAAGGACGAGTGGCCGGGATGCGGAGGCGGCGGTTGAGCGACAGCGGCGGCGGGAGGACCGATCTGCGACCGGTTCTCCTTCCCTTTCCCCTTCTCCCTTTCCCAACTTCTTCTGATAAGCGCTCTGCTACAGAGCTCGCAATCTGGTTGCAAGGGAACAAAAAAATGGGCCGTCGGAAAACCGAGGCCCACGAAGTGTGAAGGTCAAAAACCTCCAGAGGGGAACAGCTGTTGCGGCGGCACTGGGAGGAGACCGCCATGTGCACCAGCTGTGTGCACTATGATCATTTTTTGATCAGATGGAAAACATTTATTGTGCAATGCACCTATGCGCATGCGGCACTGCTTCCAAGATCAGGCTGATTGCCTGGCAGAGGTACCTGCCTCGCGCGCCTCGGCTGCGAGTTCCGCCTCAACGTCCCGGAGCTGGCGACGCTTTTCGCCCAGTTCCCCGGCAAACGCGAATTCGCCACCGTCACGGGTTTGGTATGACGCAAGACGTCTGCGCGCCTCCTCCAGCCGCTGGCGATAGCGTTCCCGCTCCCCGTCGAAGTCGTCGAGCGCGTGCTCAAGGCGGGAGACCGCGCCGAGCGGCGTCACCGTGACAGCGAGATCGATCTCGTAATCCGCGCCCGTGCGCTGAAGCAGGGTCGTGTAGCGATAGCCGTCAGACCTGCCGAACCGCTCGCCATCATAGACGAGATCGAAGCCACCAATGGAGGCGATGACGATCTCACCCTCCTGTTGAAGCTGGACGAGGGTAAGGATTTCCTTCATCAGCGCGCGGCCGGCTTCCTTTCGCTCATCGTATGAAACGCCCGTGACGGTCATCGTGAAGGCATCTCCCGCAGTCGGAACCAGCCGTCGGATATCCCTGCCGATCTCGTCGATACGCCGGGTCGATACCTCGATGTCGCGTTCGGCGTCCCGGACTTGCCGACGCACCGCGAACAGATCATCATCATGGGCGGCGCGTAACCGCTCGAGACGAGCGATATCGGCTTCGAGACCAGCCTTCTGCATCAGGCGCTCGTCGCCCGAGGCAATCGCCTTTGCCATGGCGAACTGGTTGGCCTGGCCTTCGCCGAGATCGTCCAGCCTGCGGATCGATGTATCGCCCGAAAGAGCGGCAGCGATGAAGCGGGCCTTGCGCTCGTTGTTCTGCCACATCGCAGCATCGAGTGACCCTTGCGTAGCATAGGCGAAGATATCGACGACATCGTGCTGATTGCCTTGGCGGACGATTCGACCCTCGCGCTGCTCGATCTGTGACGGCAGCCACGGCACATCGAGGTGATGCAGCGCCTTCAATCTGAGCTGGGCGTTAACGCCGGTGCCCATCATTTCCGAGGAGCCGATCAGGAAGCGAACCTTGCCCGATCGGACGTCACCGAACAGTCGCTGCTTTGCCTCGGTCTTCTTGAAGTCTTGAATACAGGCGATTTCCGATGGCGGGACACCGAGACGGACCAGTTCGTCGCGAATCCAGCGATAGGCGCTGAAGCCGCGCGTCTTCTCGACATTGATGGTGCCGAGATCGGAGAAGATCATCTGCGCGGCGCCCGGCAGTTCATAGGGCTTGCCGTCCGGGCGATGATAGGTGTTTTCGCCCGTTTCCTTCCAGATGTGAAAAGCGTTCTCGATGAGCAGATTGAGCTTGTTGTCCGGCTCGTCGTCGTTTGCCGGAATGACCAGCCGCAGGTCGATCGCCGCGTGGCGGCCGTCGGTGATGACGGATAACAGTATGTCGTCGCCGGGCTGGGCCGGGCCCTCGCGCATCTCGATCGCCTTGATGCGGCTGTCGAGGATCTGCTGATAAAGTTTGAAGGCCGGCGTCGGCCTGGCCGTGAGAATCTGCCGCCGGCCGGTCGAGAGTGCGGGGACCTTCACATATTGTTTCAGGTCCTCCGGCATCACCACGTCGGCGAAGGAGCGGAACATGGCGATCAGCTCGGGCACGTTGACGAAGCTCGCAAACCGGCTGACCGGCTTGTATTTACCGGACGGCTGGATTTCGAGTTCGGTCGTCGTGTCGCCGAAGGTCGAGGCCCAGGCGTCGAATTCGTGAAGCCCGCGTTCGCGGAGCGCCTCGTGGCCGAGCAGGCGCTGGATCGAGAACATCTCACCGAGCGTGTTGGTGATTGGCGTGCCGGAGGCCAGCACGAGCGCGCGGCCGGGATTTTTGGTCTCGATATAGCGGGATTTGACATAGAGGTCCCAGGCCCGCTGCGATCCGTTCGGGTCGATGCCTTTCAGCGTCGACATATTGGTCGCAAAAGAGAGTTTGCGGAATTCCTGCGCCTCGTCAACGATGATCTGATCAACGCCGATTTCCGAGATCGTGAGAAGGTCGTCCTTGCGCGTTGAGAGCGCTTCCAACCGCTCTTGCAAACCTTCCTTCAGGCGCTCGAGCCGCTTTCGCGACACCCGATTCTCGCTGTCCACCTTCGTGAGCAGATCCTCGTAGAGCTCGAGCTCGTCCTGGATCATCTGGCTCTCGAAAGCCGACGGCACGGCGATGAACCTGAAGGCAGAATGGGTAATGATGATTGCATCCCAGGCTGCCGTGGCGGCGCGCGACAGGAAACGTGCTCGTTTGTCCTTGGTGAAGTTTGTCTCGTCGGCGACGAGGATGCGGGCATTCGGATAGAGGGCGAGGAACTCGCGCGCTGCCTGTGCCAGGCAATGGCCAGGCACGACCAGCATCGCCTTGGCGATCAGGCCGAGACGGCGCTGCTCCATGATTGCGGCGGCCATCGTCATCGTCTTGCCGGCGCCGACGGCGTGAGCGAGGTAGGTCGAGCCGGAGGAGATTATCCTCCAGATACCACGCTTCTGGTGCCCATACAGAACAAAGGCGCCGGAGGCGCCGGGCAGTTTCAGATGCGAGCCGTCGAACTTCCGCGGCGCGATATCGTTGAACCGGTCATTGTAGGCTCGCGCCACCCGGTCGGTGCGGTCGGGGTCAGTCCAGACCCAGTTCTGAAAAGCTTCCTTGATCTTTTGTAGCTTGTCGCGGGCTGCTTCGGTATCGACGACGTTCAGAACGCGGCGTTCACCCCCAACATCCCTATACACGTCGAAGATCTGTGGAACCCGGCTGTTCAGCGCATCGGCCAGCAGTTCGCCGGCGTGACGGCGCGCCGTGCCCCATTCGGAGGTTCCCACGGCACTATATCCAAGCTGCCGTGCCTCGACGGTCCATGACCCGAGCTCCGGCATATGGTGGATCCTGATGTCCACATCCATCGTTTCCTTGACGAAGGCGACGACATCGGCAGCCGGAATCCAAGGTGCGCCGAGACGTGCGGTGATATCCGACGGCCGGAGGTCGGCAGGCTGGACGTCCTGCAGCGCTCGGACATTGCGCTCGTATATTGGATCGAGTGCAGCCGCCGCTTCGGCGACGGTGAGCTTCGTGCGGACCGGGCCTGAGAGATAGGCGTCAGAGGTCTGCCAGGAGCCATCGGCGGGATCGCGGAAGATGGCGTCACCGAGTTCGTCGATGACAGCGTTGGGGTCGCGATGCAGCAACTCGGCAATATGCTCGGGATCAACGCGGCCGCGTTCGTTGAGGACGACAGCCAGCGCATCGGCCGCACTGGTGATGACGGGTGGTGCCGGAGGCGAAATGACCCGCTCGGAGAAGATCGGACCGGGCTTTGCCGTGTCTGTTTCGAGGTCGTAGTCCTCGATCGAGGCCACCAGCCAGCAATCCGGGTCGTCCAGGAACGGCTGGAGATTGGACCGGCGATGGGTTTCACGGACTTCACCGCTTTCCTCATCCTCCGAGATCGAGACCGTTGTGTGGTTGATTGGCCCGAAGTCGCGCACGAAACTCGACCAGGCAATACGCAGCCGAACCTGCAGATCTCGCCACGGCTGGTCGCGTTCCTGCGCTTTGAGAACCTCGCGCACTGCGTCGCGGATCGGAATCAGCTTCTTGATGATCCGGACATGCTTTCCAGAAACGCCGTCGCCGGTGCGGCCCTTCCGAACCTGGATCGAGACGGGAGCGCCGTCGATCATTTGCATCAGGCCGTGGCGGTTATCGATGAAGAAGCTGCCCTCGCGGACCTTGTCGTTGCCGGAGCGGAGATCGACGATCTCGCCCAGCTCTTCTTCCAGATCGATGTCGATCTGCGACGGCTCGCCGTCATACCGATTCTCAGGCAGAAGAGCGATCACGGCCTTCAGTGCCGTTTCCAGGTCTTCACCGGCGCGTGGCCGGCACGTATAGGTCTCGCCGAACGGGCCAGACGTTAGGGCGTGCTCGCCGAGCACGAGATCCGGGTGCTCTGCGAACCAGCGGTTCACGCAGATTGCACCGTCGTCGGATGTGGCCGGGCGCACCTCCTCCAGATCGAGCCACGACAGATCGCCCTCCGGCTCGGCGATCCGGCGCTTGCGGAAGAACAGGATGTCCACCACTACGTCCGTGCCGGCATCTGCCTGGAAGCTGCCCTCGGGCAGGCGGACAGCGGCGATCAGATCGGCGGATCTGACGATATGCTCGCGGGCCGTCGCGTCCGCCTTGTCCATCGTGCCGGCGCTGGTCACGAACGCCGCGAGTGCACCAGGCTTCAAGAGATCGATCGACCGGGCGATGAAGTAGTCGTGCAGTTGGAGACCGAGCGGACGGTACTGCCGATCCGAGCGAACCGTTCGATCGGAGAAGGGCGGGTTGCCGATGGCGAGATCATAGATCGCATTGAGATCGGTGCGCGCAAAGTCGGCGTTGATGACGCGCGCCTTCGGCTGAAGCAGCCGGGCGATCCGTGCCGTGACCGGATCGAGTTCGATTCCGGTGACTCGAGCGTTATCCCTGAACGCGGTTGGCATCAGCGCCGGAAACAGGCCCGTGCCGATCCCCGGCTCCAGCACCCGGCCTCCACGCCAGCCGAGACGCTGAAGTCCCGCCCAGATCGCGCGGACGATGTATTCCGGCGTGAAGTGTGCATACTGAGTGCAGCGGGCGAGCGAGGCGTAGTCGGTCTCGGTGACGGCACTTTCGAGCGAACCGCCGAGATCGTCCCAGCCCTTGCGGAATGCAGTTTCGCCGGGCCGGCGAAAAATCCCATTCGCAAGATCCGAGGCGCCAAAACCGGTGAAGCGGATCAGCTTCGCCTGTTCGTCACGGGTGGCGGGTCGATCCTGTTTTTCGATTTCGGTGGCAGTCAGGATGGCCGCAAGATTTGCCTTCGCCCGCTCCTTCCAGGTCGCGGCCAAGCCGCGGTCGTCGCCGTCGTTGAGATAGAAGTTGGTTCGCTCGCCGTGTCTCCGCGTCGCCGGCCGCTTCGTAGCTGGCAGAGGCAATGCCGGCGTGGGGGAGGGCGGCGGTGGATCGGGATCGTCGTCATTGGCGGCGAAACCGCCAAACGCGGTGACACCCAGGCCGAAGCCGGACGACAATGCGCTGCTGCCTGATATATCGAGGGTGAAGGGATCGTGGGACATGAAAGCTCCTTTTCGAGGATGTGCGCCATCGCCCACGGGACAGGTCCCGTGGCTGCGAAGGCGGATGAAAATGAGTTGTGGGAATTGGACCTGGTTCGTCCGGCGGCAGCGATCGCGAGCTACGAGCGCGTGATTACGGAGAGCTGCGTTGTTTCCGTCGCAAACTCCGCCCGCAGATACGTGGCTTCCGGGTTTGTGGAAAGCATGGCTTCCAGGCTCTCAGCGTCGATGAAGACGATGCCGTCGTCTCCCCCGAAATACCGGCGCTTGTAGTGCCAATGGTCCGGATTGGTCTTCGGATCGCACTCGTCGGCATAGACCGCGAGTGCCCTTTGACCCTCTGCCAATTTTCCGTTGGAAAGCACATAGACGCCTTCATCGCCGACGATCCACAGGCCGTGCCGTTCGTCGTTGTCCGGGAGAAGTCCATAGTGAGGATTGCGGAAACCGCCATTGGCTGCCGCGTCGGTGCGTCCGCGCGCGATCACCGCACGGACATCGACCGCGCTAAAAGTGAACATGGCGTCCTCCTCACGCGGCGATCGGGGAGGGAAGGTGGCGAAGATGCACCGGCAGCTTCACAGCGATCTCCCCGTCGGTGAGTTCCTCGAGTAGCTTCAGGAAAGTGCCCTCGTTGCCGCCATAGAGCACGACGGTGCGCTTGCCGCGAGCGGACTGCGGCCACTTGTCTCCGGCATAGCCGCGGTAATCGTCGGCAGTCGTGCTCCAGATATGCTCGAGCCGCTCTTGCCGCGTCATGGCCCGGACCGGACGGCTTTCGCGCTCGATGATGGCGACGCGCATCGTTTCGACGGATGCCTTGTCGGAAAGATCGCAATAGCCATGGAAATACCGGATCGCCTCGTCGATCCTGAGCGCGAAGAACACTGATGTCACCGAGCCTGTCATGTATTCGCGCATCGCAAACATGGACCCTCGGATCCACAATGGCGGTAGGATCTCGAACATGTAATCATGCTCGGTCTCGCCGATCTCGAACCATTCGTCTGCGTAGAATGGCGCGGCATCACCATCCCAACGGTTTGGGCGCTGCGCGTGGCGATCGAACATGCGGAACATCTGCTGGCGGCTTGCGACGCCCTGAAAAACCTTGGCGATTGCGGGAGAGGGGATCATCTGCGGCTCCTTGCGCGTTTTCGGACCGAAGTGCGGCGCCGTCCTCTCGACCTCGCCATCCTCTTCAATCCTTCATGACCCCTTCCGAGCTGCCGGCATCGCGACCGGCCGGGTCAAGGGCCGGCTCCGCCGGGCGAAGCCTCCCTTGATGCGGGCGGTGCGAATGCGGCACGCCTCTTTCCTTTTCCCGTTTTTCCTTTTTCCCAATCTTCAGGGTCTCGTTCCAGTCCTCCTCGGGCGGGCGCAGCCGCGTCCAGTCGCACCCGGTATCCTCGGCGAGCGCCCGTAATCGCTCGGCAAACAGATCGCCTTGTGCATTGGCGTCCGTTGCGGCGACGAGTTGGGCGCCGGGCCGGAAGGTCAGTTCCCACAGCGCGGCTTGCGTGGCCGGCGACCATCCGCCGCCGGTGCTCAGATAGAGCGTGCCGTCGCGCAAACCCTCGATCGCCGCGAGACTCATGGCGTCAATCGCAGCTTCGGTGACGGCCAGGCGCCACGCAGTAGGCGGCCCGAGACGGAAAAGAACCTTGTTCCCTCCAGAGGCGAACCCTCGGTATTGCGGACCTCGCGCCTCCCAGCCAGTCACAACGCCGACACCGTCCGTATGAGCTGCCCACATGCTCCCGTATGGCCCTTCCCGCAGAAGGTCGCCTTTGATCGCCACGCGGAGCAACGGCACCGGCAGGCAACGATCGCCATGGAGATAATGCCATGTCGGTGATCCGTGCCATGGGCGCCGGCGCGCCTGCCAGCGCTCGGGAAGAGAGAGGTTGTATCCTCCTTCACGCCTCGCGGGCTGCCACTCCGGATCTGTGATCCTGACACCGACGAGATCCGCGACCCTTTCGGCGCCTTCGAGAAAACCGACATGGTCGAGATGCTCGACAAGCCCGAATACGTCGCCTTTCGCATCGCTGAGCGGATCGAACCATCCGCGCCCCTCATGCGTGACGATGATGATTTCACCGTCACGGCGAAACTTGATCGCCCGCCGGGTGCTTTCCTTGATGTCGATGGCGAAGCTCGCCCTTTCGAGAACGGCCGCGCAACTGACCCGTTCGCGCAGCGCTTCTATGTCTCTTCTCTTCATTTTATTTCCGATCGCCCGGCGATCGGCCCTCGTTGCCTTCTTTGCCCGTCGTTTCGCGGGCACCCTTCGGCCAGCCGCGAAGAGCAAAGGCGGCAAGGGCGCGGCTGACAAGTGTCGGATCATGCTATGCTCGACCGCGGCGAAGCCTCCCTTGCGGCTTGCAGTTCGCAAGCGGCACGCCAGAGGCAGGGGCAGGTTCAATGAGCCGGCCAGGGAAAGAATTCGTGAACGATCGCAAGATCGTTGTCGGGGTCGATTCCGTCAGAGGGTAGAACGCCGTACTCGCCATCGGCTTCGACGCGGGAGAGCTGGAAGGCGTTGGACCGTGCGAAGGAAAGATCGCGCGACTTTAAGGAGGTTCAATGGGAGCTGGCCAATTCCCGCTCAATGGCTCCTCAAAGGCAGGGGACGGACGCGATCAGCCCGACGCGGAGCGGCAGCGGCCACAACTTCCTAGCGGACCTTCAGCGGGTTGACGGTAGAATCCGGAGCTCGGCCAGGATCTATCACAAACACGCGGATCGGCCTGCTTTCGTGCCACCTCTCAGCGGCGTGCCGCACCGACCTCAGGAGCCAGTGTCTCCGTACTTTCAAAACCGATGGCGCGATCTTGCTGCGGGCTGACGTTGCCAAGACGACGCATTTAAAAGCAGCATGCAAAGCAAGGTGAAAGCGTCCGGCGCCAGCGACCGTGGCGATCAATCTGACCGCGTGATCTTCATTTTCTCGAGCGCCTGTTCCACTGAGTCGGCGTTGAGTGAAATAACCGCACGCTCCACGCACGCCTCAATTTCAGCGGTATCCTTTCCCTCGATCAACGCGATATCAGTCACCGCCCAGCCTCTAGATATCCAATGGAGGCAGGTTCGTTCAAGCGGCGAGAGTATCGCAATCTTCATGGCGTGCTGGTTCCACTCAGCCAAAGCCAGCAGGTTTCCGAGCGGAAAGCATCGACCATGAGATTGGAGAACCTGTGCAAATTTGATCCAAGATCACCATGATCGCTTGTCTCGAAACCCTTTGGCCTACCTGTCCAGCTCGACTTCAACTCAAACTTAGGGTCAACACCAAGAGATCTGCGTCGTCTTCAGGCACAAGCCGACCTTTGTGCTCAGCATGCTCATGGCGTTGGTGGGTCCCGCAAGCGGGAAGCGTATTTGTCAGAGCAAATCCAAGCGGCGACGGCGCGCGTGGCTGCCTTGGGAAGGCGGCCCGCGACCAAGTTGGGCTCGAGACCGTAGTTTGATGCGAGTGACAGCCGAATCGAAGCGACTGCAATTTCGCGCTTAGCTCGATTGAATATTTCAGGGATATGGCGGCGTGGTCGGACAAGCCTCGAGCGACTGTGACGACGAATTCGGAGTCCAGGGCGCGCAAACCGCATCGAAGGCAGCCAAGTCATTCGCTAAGCGACCGAGCAATCTGGCCGCAGCTTCTGAACTTCGTCGATCTCTCGGCGCATGTTCGTTTGCATGGTGGCGTGCATGATAGAATCCTGTCTTGTAAGAAGAGGGGTCAGTTTTCGAGAAAGGTGAGCTCGCTGACGAAACCTTCGGCATTGCCTCGGAAAAGAGAGCGGGTGAATAAGATCGCGCGGCCCGAAGCAAGATAGGCAACGCGTTTTGTCAAAAGCCCAGCCGTTCCGACCGCGACGCCAAGCGTTGTGGCGTCCGGATCTTCGATGTTAAGTGCGAAAGTGCGTTGGATCGCACGAACGGGTCTAAAGTTTGCGTCCGCGAGTGTGTTGCAGATGGAACAGGTAACGGTACGAGCGTCGGGCAGGAACTCGGAGGAAATGCATATGCGTTCAATCGCAATCGGCTGGCCCGCCGAGCTCCGCAAATGGGTGATGCGCACGACGCGACTGTCGCTTGACAGGCCGAGTGTCATCATCTCCTCTGGTGCGGGATGGGACGTGCTGCGCTCGATGCACTCGACTTTCTTGCCCGATCCAAGCCAGGAAATGCCACCTGTCAAAAGATACGCGCGTGACGGAGGCTGATCTGCGCGGACCACCGATCCGGCTACGAAGGTTCCTGAGCCGCGCCGGCGAACCAGAAATCCGTCTTGCACGAGATGGTCGATTGCTTTGCGGACCGTTACACGGCTAACGCGGACATGTTCAGCGAGGTCTCGTTCGGGATAAAGAACGTCGCCCACTTTGAGTTTACCCGACAGGATCGCCTTTTCAAGCGCCAGGCGAAGCCTTTGATAGAGCGGACCGGCGCCGTTGATGTCTGTGCCCCATCCTGGAAGCATAGCCGCAAGCGTGTCGCTCATTCGATCGCTTTCAGATGCCCGAAGCGCGACACAGCCAGGGCCACGGCCCCGCTCAGTGCATCGCCTTCGGGCGTTACCAGTAGACTTTGATGCCGTGCAGCGATCCAGGACGAATACAGCGGCCCCAATCCCCCGAGCAGGCAAATCTTCTGCGTTCCTCGAGCGACTAGACGATCAAGTGCTTCGTCAACTGAAACAGCGGCTTCTTGCAACAGGCGCGCGGCGACAGCATCGCCCTGTTTCATGTGCTCGAATACGCGCGGCGCATAGCGGCCGAAGGCGCCGGGCTTTGCATGCCGCGCAAACTCGACGATATTGCGCGGGTCATTTTTGAATTCCGCAAGGACGGAGGCGGTCATCGCGGACATGTCGTGGATGCCGTCATATGCGAGCAGCGTTTCTTGCAAAAGCGCATGTCCAATACGAGCACCGCTGCCGAGGTCGCCCACAGTAAAGCCCCATCCGCCGACGTAGGTCACCGTTTCGCAGTGGCGGGAAATGTAGATCGTGCCTGTTCCTAAAATGGCGACGGCTCCGTCTTTATCACCAAGCGCGCCTTGTAGCGCGATCAGCCCGTCTGACTCGATGTCCGCCTGGGCGAAGGGTAGCCTGTTTTTCACGTAGTGAACGGCGTCGCCGACATTATTGCCTGCGACCCCAAGTACTGCACGCGCCAAGGCGATGCTACGCGCATTGATGCCAGCTGCGTAGAAAGCCGCGCGGGTCGCACTGGCAATGTTGTCGACGGCCGTATCCGGATCGGAGAGAATGTTAGCTGGCCCGGCTTGAGCCCGCGCAAGGATACTCCCGTTCGCACCGGCGACTGCAGCTCGGCAGCTGGTGCCACCGCCGTCGATTCCGATTAGGTAGACAGTCATCCGCCCATTCCTTCAGGATGTCATCTGACACAACGTCGATCGCGTTCAGGCCGCACCAGCCGCGCGCACCGCCTTAGTACGTTCGTCGCACAAACATACTGGGCCGTCAATTCGAAATCGGCTAGGGAGAGTATGGGCGACCCAGCTGAAGCACCCGTAATGCCTTTCGACCTGAACCCTTTCCCCGTCGCGAGTAACCGTCATACAATTTGGGATATGCTCGTGCGCAAACACGTCGGCAGCTTCGTCGCCCAGGGTTGGAAGATCTTTGCTTCGTCGTTCAAGTTTGAAGGATTCTGCGGGTCGGCCTCGTGTCGAGGCAGGCGCTTCCAAAAACAGCATGGCACGGAAACTTTGATCTGGATCAACTCGCGGTCCCGGCGAAATTGGTAATCATCAAGCCGCGCCGGAGGAAATCGGGATAGCCGAACCCGCAATCGCGACGTAAGCGTCTGAGTATGCCCAGCATGCGCAGCCACATCCGGCACACGCGGATTTTGAAGGGATCAGGACATGGACGTTGCACGCAGTAAGGGTTCCGACGCCGGCACTCCCGTCGCTTGCGCTTCCTGCCAGGCGCGGCACGGCGTCGTCTGCGGCGTACTGTCGAGCGGTCAGTTAAAGGACCTCGGCCGCCACTCGCTGCGCCGCAAGGTCGATGCCGGCAGCGAGATCATCGCTCAAGGGTCGGAAAGCTCTTTCTATTCGAACATAATGCGCGGGGTGGTGAAACTCTGTAAGGTGATGCCGGACGGGCGCCAGCAGATCGTCGACCTGCAATTCGCCCCCGATTTCGTCGGCAGGCCCTTCGTGCGCGAAAGTACGCTGTCGGCTGAGGCTGCGACCGATGTCGAAATCTGCGTCTTCCCCCGCGACCTGCTCGACCGCATGATATCGGAGACGCCGGAACTGCGGCGCAGCCTGCACGATCAGGCGCTGAAGGAGCTGGACGCCGCGCGCGAATGGATGCTGACGCTCGGCCGGCGCACCGCCGAGGAGAAGGTCGCAAGCCTGCTCCACCTCATCGCCACCCACGCCGAACCGCAGACCGCCACGACCACCGCCTTCGACCTGCCGCTTTCCCGCGCCGAGATCGCCGATTTTCTCGGTCTGACCATTGAAACCGTCAGCCGCCAGATAACCAGGCTGCGCAAGAGCGGCGTCATTCGCATCGAGAAGTTTCGACATATCATCGTCCCCAACATGGATGAGCTGGAGCGGATGATCAGCGCATAGAACGGGATCAGCTGCCGAATTCGGGATCAGCGCGTGATTACGACGCGGTTGTTGGCGGGGCCAGCCTGTGGCGCCAGCAGCGCTCCTCATCACATCACCCACCCGGGACCCCGTCCCCATTCAAGCTCGAACGAGGCAGATACATGAACAAGATCAAGGTCGCCAATCCCGTCGCCGATCTCGACGGCGATGAAATGACGCGCATCATCTGGCAGCTCATCAAGGATAAGCTGATCCATCCGTATCTTGACCTCGACATCGACTATTTCGACCTCTCGGTCGAAAACCGCGACGCCACCAACGACCAGGTCACTGTCGACGCCGCCAACGCCATCAAGAAATACGGCGTCGGCATCAAGTGCGCGACGATCACGCCGGATGAAGCCCGCGTCAAGGAATTCAACCTCAAGGAAATGTGGAAGAGCCCGAACGGCACGATCCGCAACATCCTCGGCGGCGTCATCTTCCGCGAGCCGATCATCTGCAAGAACGTGCCGCGCCTCGTTCCCGGCTGGACCAAGCCGATCGTCGTCGGCCGCCACGCCTTCGGCGACCAGTACCGCGCCACCGATTTCAAGTTCCCCGGCAAGGGCAAGCTGACGATCAAGTTCGTCGGCGAAGACGGCACCGTCATCGAGAAGGAAGTCTTCAACGCACCGGGCGCCGGCGTTGCCATGGCGATGTACAACCTCGATGAATCGATCCGCGAATTTGCCCGCGCCTCGATGATGTATGGCCTGATGCGCAAGTGGCCGGTCTACCTGTCGACCAAGAACACCATCCTCAAGGCCTATGACGGCCGCTTCAAGGACATCTTCGAGGAAGTCTACGAGACCGAATTCAAGGATCAGTTCAAGGAAGCAAACATCACCTACGAACACCGTCTGATCGACGACATGGTCGCCTCGGCGCTCAAGTGGTCTGGCGGCTACGTCTGGGCCTGCAAGAACTATGACGGCGACGTCCAGTCCGATACCGTTGCCCAGGGCTTCGGCTCGCTCGGCCTGATGACCTCGGTTTTGCTCACGCCCGACGGCAAGACGGTCGAAGCCGAAGCCGCGCACGGCACGGTCACCCGCCACTACCGTCAGCATCAGAAGGGCCAGGAAACCTCGACGAACTCGATCGCCTCTATCTTCGCCTGGACGCGCGGCCTGGCGCATCGCGCCAAGCTCGACGACAATGCCGAGCTTGCCCGCTTCGCCGCAACGCTCGAAAAGGTCTGCGTCGACACCGTCGAATCCGGTTTCATGACCAAGGACCTGGCGCGGCTGATCGGCCCCGACCAGCCGTGGCTCTCGACCACCGCATTCCTCGACAAGATCGACCAGAACCTGCAGAAGGCCATGGCGTAAGCCGGTCTTTCCAAGATAACATCGAAGCGGCGGGGATTTCCCCGCCGCCAGATTGCTGCGAGTGTTCGACGCCCCGACGCTCAGCCCAGAACCGCCGCGGTTACAACGACAAATCGGTTGCCCGGGACATCTTCGATTACATCGTCGAACAGGCGATCGGCCACGGGCTGGTCGGCACGGTGGCGTTACACGGATTCGACCCATCTGAAGGCCAATGCCAACAAGGGCGAATACGATCTTGCAATGGTCGAGAAGTCGCGCGCCGACTACTTGGCCGATCTGGATGCGGCGATCGAGGCCGAACGCAAGCTGCACGGCCAGAAGCCCTTGAAGGACAAGGAACGCCGGCCGGAGGTGACGACGACTAAGGTTACGCGCAGCGTTCAGACAGCGGCTATATGGTGCGCGACGGCAGGCCGAAGGGCTTCTTCTCTCTCGATCATCGCACGATGGACGGCAAGCTCGCCATCATCACCGATACTTATGTCACGCCAGCCAATGTCCACGACTCGATCGTCTATCTCTCAAGGCTCGACCGGCAGCAGACCCGTTTCGGCTTCGATGTCGGCGCGGACGGGCTGGATGCCGGCTATGCTACGCCGGGCATCGCCAAGGGCCTGGAAGACCGGCAGATCCTTGGCGTCACAGGCTATCGCAATCCCACTCCGCCCAAGCCCGTCATGATGCGCAAGTCGACGTTCGTCTTCGAACCCGAGACCGATGGCTATCGCTGCCCCGAAGGCCATTTGCTGACCCATTCGACGACACCGACGAAGCCGACAGATTCTTTGGTCTAAACTGTCCATCCATCTGGACCGCGGAACGGTTCAAACGTCAACGCTGCTACCTCTGTCACGACGTAGTGAAGAATTGTCGAGGGCAGGCGCATTCGCCATCACTGCTTTTCCTCTCGCGCGCCTCGGCTACCATCTCCTCAAGCCTAACAGCAACACCGTGAGCGCGGCGATAATAGGCGGATTCTGGTATCCCATACCGGTCAATTGGCGTCTCGAAGTTGAGCGGAGTCTGATAAGGAGTTGAGGCGATCGCCGAGGCGATCGTGTGCCAATCTAATCGTCCGTCGAATGGCAAGAGATGGTCATCCACTGCTCCGAAATTGTCGTGAATGTGAGTAGCAATGACGCGATCCGCGAAACGCTCAAGGACGCTGAGCTTGCCTGGCTCGATCAGTTCCCAGTGGCCACAATCGAAGCAGACGCCGATGAACTCCTTGCCGTATCGAGCGAACAGCCGATCATAGAGGTTGAGGAAATTCTGGGCGTTGGCGCAGAGGAGAGTTTCCGCGGCAATCTGGACGCCCTTTTCGACGCAGTAAGGCCTGATTTCGTCGAGAGACTGGAAAAGGGGGTCGAAGAACGCTCGTTCGGCGGCTTCGCTGCCGAAGACGTTGTCGTTGATATCGATGTGCAGAACGATATTGGGGGACTGGAACGCGGCCGCCAGGTCGACACGGTTACGCAACAGCTCGACTCCGCTGCGGCGCTGCCATTCATGCGGCGACAGGAAGTCCTTGCGCGTCTCCATCGCGAAAGGGCCAGGGTTTTTGTAGCCGATCTCGGTGATAGGATTGCGGCCATTGCTGGCATGAACCGAGTGCACTTTCAGCCCAGCATCGGCCACGATCCTGCTTGTAAACTCGATCTCGGCGTCGGCCAGCCAGTACGAACTGCCGGAGTCGGGATTCCAGTTGATGTGTGTGAAGCCAGCTTCCTTAATGAGGGTGAGCGAGTTGCGAATGCCTTCGTCGTACCAACGCTCCTGGTGCGGCCAATGCCAGACGGTGATGCAGGTATCCAATGGATCAGTCTCCTGTTCTACAATGTTGTGGTTTCTGGACCTTTGCCAAGGCCGATCCGCTCGGCCAACAGAATGATCGCCATTGAAAACACCATGATCAGATTGACGTAGACGAGGTTGAGGGCCGCCTGCTCAGGATCGACAGACAGCGAGCTGTCTACGATTGCAATCGGCAGCGGCTTGTTATTGACGTTGTATAGAAAGGCCGACAAGGGGTATTCCGACAGGAGATCGTTGAAGGCCATCCCGGCGACGAGGATTACAGTCGGCGCCACTATCGGCAGAATGATGCGGCGATAGCGATAAAGACCGGTGGCGCCCATCGAGCGGGCGGCCTCGTTATAGGCCGGATCAATTCCTACGAAGGCGGCCCTCAGGAACCTCACCATCAGCGGCAAGGCGACGATGGCGTAGCCAATCGGCAGGAGCCAGTAGCCGCCGAGGAGGACTGCGTTTCCAACGAGCGGGTTTGGCGAGTCAAAGGTGACGATCAGCCCGACAGCGAGCAGAATACTAGGAACTACCCATGGCAGGAAGAAAGTGATGTCCAGAAGGCGCGTCAGCCAACTGCGGCGGCCAAGAATAACCGGGACGGCAAACAGTGTAACGCCGAGCGCCGCCGATACCGCGACAAGGCTCATCACTATGGAGTTGAAAAACGGAAGAAAGGCGCTGCCTTCGGTGAAGACGCGGGTATAGTTCTTCAGTGTCAGGCTGGATGGGATCACTTCGATGCCGATGCTCGCGGCAGGGGCGAAGGAGAAGAGTACGACAAGCGCGATCGGCACCGTATAGATAGCCACGAGAAGATAGGCAAACAAATGTAGCACTGCATTGCCGATGGGGCTGCAAATTTTGCGTAGCTGGATGGGCGCAGTCGCTTTCGCGCCGCCGACATAGGAGCCGCGCGCTTCGAAATATTGAGACAGCAGTATAAGCGCCATGAGACATAGTCCCATCATAAGCGCGAGTAAGGCGGCCATGTCGGGACGGCGCAGGCTGTTCAAGGTCAGCACCATCTGGCTCAGCATGTGGAAATCGCGACCGCCCAGCACCTGAGGGGCGGCGAAAGAGCTGATTGCGGTGTAAAGGGTGAGAAGGGTGACGGCGAGGAACGTCGGCATGATCGCGGGCAGTACCACACGCCACAGGATCGTATATTCCGAGGCACCCATACTGCGCGCAGCTTCGATTGTTGCGTAGTCGACGCGGCGCATCGCAGCGCGCAGAAAAAGATAGTAAAAGTTGGTCATCAGAAAGGTATGCGTGAAGAGCACGCCAAACCAGCCGATGAACCAGGCTTGCGGGAGGCTGGAGACGGCGGCCTTCACCAGATGTGTCACCGCACCGCTGGGACCATAGGTGAAGTTGTAGCCCGCCGCCGCAACGACACCGCCGAAGACCAGGGGCGTTGCATAGGCGATTTTCAAGAGTGCGCGACCGCGTACGTGAAAATATTCAAGGACGACGACCTGGAACATCCCCACAATGGTCACCGTAACCATGGTCGCTGACGTCATCCAAAGCGTGTTCCAAAGGGCAGCGCGCACTCTTCGTGATCTTGAAAGTTCGCTTGCGATCTGGCCGACCACCAGGCTGCCGTCCTTGAAAAAGGCCGCATGAAGTGACGCGACTAGCGGCAGGATCAGGAAGGTGATGACGATCCAGATCAGGGCCGCCACTCCGATCCAATAGACTACGCGCTCGACGGGCGCCGCGCGGTTCATCTGCCCGCTTCCTCGAAGATATGCGCCGAGCCCGGCCGGACCGTCCAGGACACGGTCTCACCGATTTCAGGTAACTCGTGCCCCATCCTGGCGGCCGAAATTAAGTGTCCGCCGGCATCCAGGTCGATGCGGCTGTGGGCGCCAAGAAATTCCACATGGCGGACGGTCGCCGGCAACCCGGCTTCTACCGCTTTCCCGACGAACACATCTTCGTGGCGGACAAAGATGCGCCCCCGAACGTCGCGGCCCAGAATTTGCGCGACAACCGGTGCGAGCAGTTCGTTGGCGGTGCCGATAAACTCGCAGATGAACGGCGTCGCGGGCTTTCGATAAAGAGTACGTCCGTCACCGATCTGTTCAACGCCACCGTTCGCCAGCACGACGATCGTGTCGGACATGGTGAGTGCATCTTCCTGATCATGCGTGACAAAGACCGCCGTGAAGCCAAATTCCTGCTGGAGCCTCTTGATCTCGCGGCGCATCGTCACTCGCACCTTGGCGTCGAGATTGGACAATGGTTCGTCGAACAAAAGCACCTTGGAGCCCGCGACGAGCGCGCGCGCAATCGCGACCCGCTGTTGTTGCCCACCTGACATGGTCGCGGGCTTCTTGTGCAGTTGCTCCGTAATCCCGGATGTTTCGGCGATCTGGGTGACACGCTTGACAATCTCGCCCTGCGGGATCTTCGCCACACGCAAAGCAAAGGCGATATTCTCGAAAGCCGTCATCGTTGGAAACAGCGCATAGTTCTGGAATACCATGCCGACTTTGCGCCGCTCCGGAGGCTCGATGGTAATATCTTTTCCTTCAAGAATAATCCGACCGCTCATGACCGGATGAAAGCCAGCCAGGGTCCTTAGGACGCTGGATTTGCCGCTGCCGGAAGCCCCGAGCAGAGCAACGAACTCGCCTTCTTGAATCTCAAGCGAGAGGTCGCTGATGACAACCTTGTCGCCATAGCCAATATGCAGTTTATCGATGATGAGGATCGGGGTCGGCATAAACATACTCCTGAGAAGCCTGGCGATCTGCGTCGCCCGGCCCTACATCCTCACCGGATTTCTAGCTCGATCTTCTGCAACCAGCCGTCCAGTTTGGGCGCGACGGCATCCCAATCGATCGGCTGCGCCTTGACTAGTTTCGCATTCGCCTGCACCTCTGGCGGTGATTTGGCCAACGCCGCCGGCAGCACCGGAACCTGACCGAATTTCTTGGCGTAGCCGGCCATGACATCGGCAGAGCCGAACCAGTCGACGAATGCCTTTGCCTGCTCCAGCTGATCGGTTCCCGCCATGATCGCCACGCCTTCAGAGATGACGGGCGTGCCACCTTCCGGGTCAATGACCTTGACTTGCATGCCGAGCTCCTTGGCGTCCTTGATTACGCCGCCGAACCAGTTCAGATTGATGATCGCACCGCCCGATTTGAAGGCTTCCTTGCGCGCATCGGCGTCATCGACAACGATCGCGTTCGCATAGAATGCGCCAAGAAAATCCCATCCAGCCTGAGTGACTTCGCCCTTGTCGTCGAGGAACCGGGCCAAGATGCCGGCAAGATAGACCCTTGTCGTCTGCCAGGCGGTGTTGCCGATGACGTATTTGCCTTTGTATTCGCCCCTTGTCAGGTCCAGCCAGCTTTTCGGCGCCCGCTCAGCGGCAAGCTTGTCAGACTCATAGGCGATGACGACCGGTGTGCTCCAGAATTTGTAGACAATGCCTTCCTTGTCCTTGTAGTG
Organism: Rhizobium sp. NZLR10; assembly: GCF_019685125.1. NCBI lineage: Bacteria > Pseudomonadati > Pseudomonadota > Alphaproteobacteria > Hyphomicrobiales > Rhizobiaceae > Rhizobium > Rhizobium sp. NZLR10. Next base: position 187,807 of record NZ_JABDWE010000009.1, read on the forward strand.
CGCAGGCAGGTCCGCCGCCCAGGCTGGTGTGTATGGCTGGAACAGGCCATTCTTTTTGAGCAGAGCCATAGACGCGTCGACCATGCCAAGTACGACGTCGGCCTGGGGGTTGTTCTTCTCGGCGACCAGCCGATCAAAAAGTTCTCCTCCGGGTGCGCGCAGAAACTGCACGTCGTGACCGGCGGCTTTAGCCTGGTCGATTATCCATTGAACGTTCTCTTCCCCCTGAGGTGAATAAACGACGAGACTCTTTGCCAAGGTCGGAGAGGCGATCGCGATCAGCACGGCGGCGAGGCTCAACAATCGTTTGATCTGGTGCATGGTGTTCTCCCATTTCATTTTGGCGGTCATTCCGATTTGGCTTTCTTAAAGGATCCTCATGACAGATTAATTACATTGCGTAATTTAATATATATTGCAATAGCTGTTTGGCTGCTGACAATTTGACACTCTTGGAACCAATGGACCTTTCACGGAACGAACGACGACTGGTCGAACTGATTTTCGTAGGCAAGCAGATTGCGCGGGTCGACCTGGCGGAACGGTCCGGCATGACAGGTGCTTCTGTCACTCGGCTGATAAGTCGCTTAATTGAGATCGGACTTCTGATCGAGGTGGTCGAGCGGACCGGCGCCCAAGGCCAGCCTCGGCGCTTGCTGAGCTTGCGGGCTGACCGATATCTTTCCGCGGGAATAACATTCTCGGTCTCCCGAATGGAGGTAGCAATTGCTGATCTAGCGGGTAAGATTCTTACCTCCCGATCTGTAGACATCGAGACCAGCACAGCTTTGTCTGTGGCAGAGGCGGCGCAGGCTGCTATCGCAGCGATGCTGACCGATCTTGGCACGCCTAAAGATCGCCTTCTCGGGGTCGGCTGCTCGGTGCCCGGCAATTTCGGCACGATGTCGCACATCCTCAAGGCCCACAGCTTCTTCCCGGCTTTCGATGATGGTGAGGCGGACCAAGCTTTTAAAGCGACTTTCGAAGCGCCCTATTACATCGAGAATGATGGAACAGCTGCATCGCTCGGAGAGTATGTGTTCGGCGGACGCATCCCGCAGCCTGATCCGATGTTCTTCATTCACATCGGACACGGTGTCGGGGGAGGGGCGGTTATCGACGGGCGGCCGTACCGCGGTGTCAATGGAAACGCCTGCCTGCCCGGAGTTCTCTACCCGTACGACCAGCCGCGCCCATCCGGCCAAGATCTTTTTGCCACCCTCAACAGTGCCGGCTTCGCCATCCACGACTTCATCGACCTCGATCGGTTGCCAGATAGCGCCGAAGCGGCGTTAGAAATCTGGATTGAACGCGCCGGAAAGCAGCTCAGCGAGACGGTGCGTGTAGCTACGGCGATGTTCGACCCCGCGCTGATTGTCCTTGGGGGACGGCTGCCAGAACTAGTGACAGACAGGCTGGTACGCGCAATTTCCAGTCAGCCAATCCTTGGCCCGTCGCGCGGCTTGGAGGCTGCCGCAGTTGAGGCCTCTCGACTTGGCCCTCGCGCCGGCGCGATCGGGGCGGCCTGCATTCCGTTCTTTGCCTCTCTCTTTTCCGCCGCCGTCGCAGACGATGGCAGTCCTTACCTTAACGGTCGCAAGCCCAAATCCCGACCTTAGAAAATTCGATAGCGCGCCTGAGTCTCTTTAAGAAGCCTACCGGACAGGCCTTGCCCGGCGCGAATCGACACAACAGGTCCGCAAGCCCCTTCGTTGCATATCGGTGTCGCTACAAAGCCTCAAATGACCAGCTTGAGGTGGCTGGATAAAACCAGACCGGCGGCGCCGCGCAGAGCCGTATGGCCTTCGCCGATACCATTCACCGTGATCGATATCTCCTGACCAGGTCTCTTCACCACTAGCTGCTCTACATGCTGCCTGATCAGCTCTGCTGCCTTCATTCCGCCTCCGGCGACGTCTCCATGAAGGACGTAGGAGTTGAGGGAGAGTGTTTGCTGCAGATTGACGATGCCGAAAGCCACGTTCCGTGTGTAACGGACGAGAAGCTCCTCTGCCGCATTCGAGCCTTCGTCTGCTTCCTTGACAAGCCTGGCACAGGTGATGCTCTTGGGATGCGGCAAGCCCATTCGGGCGGCTTCCTTTCGTAACCACGGAAGAGCAGCGATCGTCTCCCAGCAGCCGTGCTTTCCGCAGTTGCAAGGGGCACCATCGATCTGCACCACGGTGTGCCCGAGCTCGCCGCCGGATCCGGCGAGTCCACGATAGACCTTGCCGTCGATGAAGAAGGCGCCGCCGAGAACCTCGCCAGTATAGACTGCTGCGAAATTTTGTTGACCGCGACCGGGTCCGAACCATCTGTCCCCAACAAGCAAGGCACGGGGGTGGTGATCGATGGCAACCCGAAGAGAGAAGCGTTCTTGTAGTATTGCTACGAGGGGAAGTCCCGTTAGAACGGGAGCAAGATTGACGGTGAGAATGGTTCCATTGTCACTGTCGATCATTCCAGCAGAGGCCACGCCAATGCCAAACGGCGCCTGCTGGGCCTGAGACAGTGTGGCAGTAAGCGTCTCCGTCATGACCGCGATGAATGCTTCTGTGTCGCCATGCGTATCAAATTCAACTTTCGCAACGGCCTTGATCTCACCGGTTAACGCCACGAGGCATGTTTGTATCGTGCCGGGCAGAAGGAGGACTGCGCCAAGCATCGGTGCATCGGGGTTAAAATAAAGCGGACGAGCCGGCTTGCCGCCTTTGACGTCGGAAGGCGACGCATCTCCCTCAATAAGAAGCTGGTCTTCGATCATCGGCTGCACAATACCGGTTATCGTGGTCCGGTTGACACCTGCAAGTCGAGCGAGATCTGCCCGGCTTTTGGGTCCGTTGTCATATAAGGCTTGAAGGACGCGACCGCGGTTTATCGCTCCAAGCGCCGATTGGGAGACAAGTGTCACGTTACCGCCGTTCTCGCCGACGGCGACTTCTCTGCTGGCAGGGGTGCGCTGGCCCAACGAATAGGACGGCTGGCTCTCAAACTTCAATTCTCTTCTCCAATCTACCGGATCCTTTTAGCCCGTACATTATCGAACGGCCATACAACATAAGGCCCTTTCCGGTGATGCAAGCAGGACCTCGATGACAACCGCAGTACCGCGCCGGAATTTTCGCCGCGACAACTTCTTGACACTAACATAAGTTTGTGCGAGGTACAAACTAACTGCTTACAAAAAGCACATTAGGGGTAACAATCTCAGTATCGACAAGCGGAAGCCCAGGGGCTGCGCTGAAGGGCCGGGGTTGGGATACGAAGCAACTGAGGAGGCTGTTTATGACAATCGATATCGGAAATATGTCGCGACGTGACCTGCTGAAAAGCGCTTCCGTCGCAGCTCTTGTGGCTGGCGCGGGATCATTGGCCATTCCACGGAGGGGTGCCGCGCAGGATGCGAACACCGTGCGCGTCCTGTCCGTTGAAGACCCATTTTTTTTCTCAATGAAGGCGCTGGTGCCAGAATACGAGAAGGAAACCGGCATCAAAGTCGAACTGGAGAGTCTCTCCTATGACGCCCTTCAATCGCGCCTCGTGTCTGCCTTTGTCGCCAAGACCTCCGACGCCGATGTCATCGTCGTCGACCAGATGTGGCTCGGGCAATATCTCGACAACGGCTGGATCATCTCGCTGAACGATTTTATTGCCAAGGACAGCGAATTCGACCTATCCGACTTCATCCCCGAGGTCCTTTACTCCTCGAATATGTGGCGCGGCCAAGTTGGCACACTGCCGGTTGCCGCCTATGCGCAGGGGGTCATGTATCGCAAGGACGTCTTTGACGAACTCGGCATTACAGCGCCGCCGACCGAGACATCGGAAGACTGGACCTGGACGAAATACATCGACACACTGAAGTCGATGGAAGGCAAATCATTCGCCGGTAAGCCGCTCTTTCCAACCGTCGTTTGCGGTTCCCAGCCGTCGCCGATCGTCCACATGTTTACGCAGGTGTCGGCAAGCCACGGCGCGAATTGGTTCAAATCTTTCCCGGCCGCTCCGTGGGATTTCTCCCCGCAACTGACGAGCCCCGCCTGGATCAAGTCTGTCGAAGTCTATAGGCAGCTCTACAAGTTGTCTCCGCCTGAAGCGATCAACTATGTTTGGTTCGATGCCGGCACCCGTTTCGCCAAGGGCGATATCGGCATGTTCTACTGGTGGACCCCGTACTTCTATCTAATCAAGAACTCGGGCTACATGACCGGCAAAAAGTCGGACATCATGGATAAGTACGTAACGGCGGCCTTGCCGAAGGCCGAGGGCGTGCCTCAGACGGTTAGTCTCGGCGGCTGGAGCCTTGGCATTCCATCGAGTTCCGAAAGGCAAGAAGCAGGCTACGCCTTTATCAAATGGGCGACCTCGAAAGCCACGCAGAAGAAAATGGCCCTTTGGCCGGACCTCAACTACCAGTTCTCCGACTTTGCGCGCATTTCGCTCTATCAAGATGAGGAAGTCAAGGCGATCTATCCTTACCTCGATGTGCAGTATGCGATGATGAAGCAGGGCAACGGCAAGATCACACGCCCGCCTGTCCCTGGTTACACAGCCATCGAAAGCGTGTTGGGTCTCACATTGAACCAGCTTCTGACCGGTAGCGAAGAGCCGAAGACCGGCCTCGAGCGCGCCAACAGCCTGTTCGAGAGCATCCTGAAGGGCAATCTCATGATCCCTTATCAGAAGGATAGCTACACAGATACTCTTGATGGGGCCAAAGCCCTGATCGCCAAGAACTAATTAGAGTTCTCCTCGGGCCGGCGCGAGAGCGATCGCGCCGGCAGCCAAGTGAAGAAGAACTGGATCTGGCAATGCACACGACTACTGTTTGCTCTCCGCGAGCCCTCGGGCCCGCCCGGAAGAGCTTTATCCGACGAAACCTGCCCTACTTGCTGATTGCGCCTTCGGTGGTGATGCTGCTCGCTCTGATCGCCTACCCCTTGCTGTTTGCCCTAAGATCGAGCTTCTATTTCTGGAACCTGCAAATCGGCCCGGAGCCGCTCCAGTTCATTGGGTTCGAGAATTATGTGCAGGCCTTCAACGCTTTCGACTTTCGCGCCGCGCTCACCAATACCCTGATCCTGTCGATCCTTGGCACGGCACTTGAGTTCACGCTTGGCCTGGCGATCGCGCTCATTCTGCTCAAGGCACTGCCTGGCATGAACATCGTGCGGGCCTTGCTGATCCTGCCAACAACGATCGCGCCCATCGTCGTCGGCTTTTTGTTCCGCTACCTCTATGATCCCGGCGGTGGCCTGTTGAGTTGGGTGTTGCAGTCGCTCTGGCTCCCCGTTCCCGCAGAAGGAATTCTTGGCTCGCCATCGACAGCACTCGCGGCGATCCTCTTCGTCGACATCTGGCAGTGGACACCGTTCTTTGCAATCGTTCTCTATGCGAGCCTTTTGGCCGTGCCGGACGAGATTTTGGAGGCCGCACGCCTGGATCGCGCGTCTGCATGGACGATCCTGATGCGGATCAAGCTACCGCTGATCAAACGCACCGCAATCATTATCGTCATGCTGCGCTTCATGCAGATCTTCAACACCTTCGACACGGTGCTTGTGCTCACGCGCGGCGGACCGGGCACGTCTACACGCACCCTTGGATACTCACTCTACGAACAGGGCCTTGTGAACTTCAACATCGGACTGGTCAGTGCCATGACCTGGATCACCGTGCTGATCGTCAACGTCATCGTTGCACTGTACGTCTTCTTCGCGTTCCGAAACGAGGAGTGGTAAAATGTCGCGCCGACACACGAGCTTCAACACGGCACTCACCTACGCCGCCGGCCTCCTCTTCCTGGCAATCTTCGTCGGTCCGATCCTGTGGTTCATCGCCCTTGCGATCCGGCCGGCCGAGACGGCGTTCACCATGCCGCCGCAAATCACATTCGAGCCCAATCTCGACGCATTCCGGCACATCCTCGTCGATCCTGGCACCAACGCGCCGCAACTGGTCAACAGCCTCATCGTCGCGATCGGTGCTGTGCTACTCAATCTGCCTTTTTCGGTTCCCGCAGCCTACGCGTTGTCCCGTTTCAAGCTCCGCGGCAAGAAGAACATCATGTTGTGGTATCTCGGGCTGTTGATGGCCCCGCCGGTCGCGTTTCTGATCCCATATTTCATCCTCATCACGCGCATTGGCCTCCAGGGTTCCTACTTTTCGATGATCCTGGTCCTACAGACGCTGACGATCCCGTTTTCCGTCTGGTTGATGAAGAGCTTTATCGATGAGGTGCCAGTGGAACTGGAGGAAGCTGCCCGGGTGGACGGCGCCCGTTGGTACACGATCATGTTGCGGATCACGCTACCGATCGTTCGTCCTGGGATCATTGTTACCTCGATGTTCGCCTTCGTGTTCGCGTGGAACAACGCCGCTTTTCCGCTGGTGCTGAGCTCACGCTCGACCGCCACCCTTCCTATCGGAACACTTGGGTATTTCGCAACGAGCGGAGTGACCTGGAACTACATCGCCGCCGCCGCAGTGCTCGCGATGATACCTCCGATGATCATCTTCCTTGTTTTCGATCGATACGTCGTACGAGGCCTCACCTTTGGTTCGGTGAAGGGCTGAGCTTTCCTTTATGAATGGAGTAATGAAATGAATAGACTGCGAATGGGCGTCATCGGCGCCGGTCTCTGGGGCGGCAATCATGCCCATACCTTTAATGTCTTGCCGGAGACCGATCTGGTCGGCGTCTGCGATCTTGATGAGGGCCGGGCGCTGAAGATGAAGGAAAGCTACAGCGCAATGCAGGCCTTCACTGACTACCAGAAGCTGATCTCAAGCGATCAGATCGACGCCATCTCGGTCGCAACGCCTGACTTTACCCACACGCCGATCATTCTAGCGGCTCTGAAAGCCGATAAACACGTGTTGAGCGAAAAGCCGCTTGCGACGACGGTGCGTGAAGCCGAGGAAATCGCTGCGGCTGCCGCTAAGTCCAAGGGCAAGCTGATGATTGATTTCCACAACCGTGTGAATCCGATCCTCGCCCAGGTTCGTGACATGATCCAAAACGGTCAGATCGGCTTGGCCAAACACGGGACCGCGCGTCTTTCGAATACGACATTCGTTCCGCTCGAAATGCTGAGCTGGGCTGCAAAGTCTTCGGCACTCTGGTTCCTGGGCAGCCACCTCGTCGATGTCCTACGTTTCATTCTCGCAGACGAAGTCGTGCGTGTTTATTCGGTTTCCCGCTCGGGTACCCTATTTGCCGCCGGCGTGGATACGAAAGACTTCCATGTGTCGGTGCTTGAATTTTCCAAGGGCACGGTCGTGACCATGGAGAACAGCTGGATCCTGTCGCGTGACAATCCTTCGCTTGTTGATTTCAAGATCGAGTTCGTTGGTGAAAAGGGCCAGGTCCAGGCGGACCCCACCCATAATGGCGGCCTGCGCAAGATCGTCGACGGCGGACTGAAATACAATGACTACATCGGCATAACACCAACCGGCGCGACACGGATCGGCGGTTTTGTCTTGGAATCCATTGCCCGCTTTGTCGATAGCATTGTGCGAGACGCTCCGCTGCTGGCAGATGCGCAGGACGGTCTGGCAAACACAAAGATCCTGGCGGCGATCGAAGAATCCGTCGCGACCGGCAAGGCTGTGAACATCGGCTAAAGCCGGAACCAAAGGCGAGGGGCATGTCCGCACAAACGGTGCGGCTTGCCTCGCTTGAAAAATGCGGGAGTACATAAAAATGGCGTCCATGACCTTCGACGGGATCGGCAAGACCTTTCCGGACGGGACCGTTGCCGTTGCGAATGTAAGTTTTTCGGTCGCGGACGGAGAATTCGTCGTGTTGGTCGGCCCGTCGGGTTGTGGCAAGTCGACACTATTGCGGATGGCAGCGGGTCTTGAAGCGCTCAACAGCGGCCGGCTGCTCATGGATGACGCTGACGTGACGGAGACAGAACCCCAGGACCGGGATATTGCGATGGTTTTTCAGAACTACGCGCTTTACCCCCATATGACCGTTTACGACAACATGGCCTTCGGTCTGCAGCAGCGAAAAATGCCCAAGGACAAGATCGACAAGCTGGTTCGCGACGCAGCGGAAATGCTTGATCTTACCCGTTATTTAGAGCGCAAGCCCGGGGCATTGTCCGGCGGTCAGCGCCAACGCGTGGCGATGGGCCGGGCGATCGTTCGCCATCCCATGGCGTTCCTGATGGATGAGCCTCTTTCCAACCTGGATGCAAAACTCCGCGTGCAGATGCGCGGCGAACTGAAGCTCCTTAATCAGCGGCTCGGCGTCACAACCCTTTATGTGACCCACGATCAGGTCGAGGCTATGACCATGGGCGATCGTGTGGCTGTGCTGAAGCCGGTGTTTAATGGACAGGAGAGTAATCTTCAGCAGATCGATACGCCGCAGATGCTTTACGACAAGCCGTCCAATCTGTTCGTCGCGGGGTTCATCGGTTCGCCCGCCATGAATTTTGTTCGGGTCGAGCTGACGGCGGAAGGCGGGTCGCTAAAAGCTGCGGTAACTGGAACGAAAATATCCTTCTCGGTCCCAGCCCAGGGGGCACTGTCGGCCTTCGCCGGGCGACAAGTCATTGTTGGAATTCGCCCAGAGATGTTTAAGGTTTGTCCCGAGGCCGAGGCGTTGTTCAACGAGCAGATCCCGGTTGCCGAAGCGCTTGGAGCCGACACCTTCGTGTTCTTCGACATCGCGTCACCGTCGGTCAATATCAACGATGCTGAAGATACCGAAGACTTTCTCAATAAGGGTAAGAACCGGCTCGTGGCGCGTATACCACCGGCGCTGACGCCTCGACCCAATCAGGTGCTGCCATTGACTGTCGACCTGGAGAAATTGCACTGGTTCGATCCAGTAACCGGGACTGCGATCCGCGAGTGACAGAAAGTGCACTTACCATCGCCATCTGGGGTTTCAACTCTTTTCTCCTGCCCTCCCAGGCAACTTGGCTGTCGTCGATTACGAGGTCGGCGGCAGCCATTTTTTTAAAACCCGAGACATCAAACCATCAGAATCTGAACATCCATCTGCCGTAAGTGATCCCGAGCTTAGAGGAGTGGCCTGTGAAACACGTTTCCATTGTCGGTAAGTTCTTTATCATCATGGCCGTCTTTGGCGTCATGGCACTCAGTCTGACGTTCTATCAGAGCCGGCAAATGTTGAAAGTTAACGACAGCTGAATGACGCACGAGAAAACTTCGTCAGGTTCATGGATATGGCGATTGCCGCAGTTCCTGAGCAGAGCGAACTGCCGAAGTTGAAGGCGGATGGATTCTCCGTCCTGACCGATACGTGTGGTGCAGCCATCGCTGTTGGTCGCGGCGGAACTAGTGAAGCCGAGCTTGCCATGGTGCGCAACTCTATCTCACTCGTTGCCAACCCGCCTTTGCTGCCATCTCACCGAGATTCACATCCGTCACGGAAAAACTCGCTTCCGACGCAGATCAAAAGCGTGCTGGCGTTTCAAACGTTGTCCGTGACACGTCCGTGCTGAGTTTGGGAACAGCTATTGTGGCACTCTTCACTGTCTCGTGTTTCGGCTTTCTCGCAATTCGCGCCTGGTTGGTCAAACCGATCAAACAGATGGTTACGACGATGAAGGTCATAGCCGACGGCGATCTTACTTCGACAGTTGAGGGAACGATTCGCCGCGACGAGATCGGATCGATGGCCCGGGCAGTACAGATCTTCAAGGACAACGAGTTGAGGGCGCGCGATCTCGGAAAGGATGCAGAGACAAGTCGTGGCGCAAACGAGATTGAACGTGCGCGTCTCGCCGAGACCGATCGTCAGCGGGCGCGGGATATGGCGGAGCCAACGACCGGGCTTGCAGAGGGCCTAAGGCATCTCGCCGACGGGAACCTCGTGTTCAGCCTCGACGACAAGTTCGCCGAGGACTTCGAACCGTTGCGGGCGAACTTCAATGCTGCTGTTGCCCAGCTCGCCGAGAGCTTGAGAGCTGTGTCGAACGCAACCGAATCGATAGATGATGGCGCGCAGGAAATCAGTTTGAGCGCGCAGGACTTGTCACGCCGCACAGAGCACCAGGCTGCTTCACTGGAGCAAACCGCCGCCGCGCTGGATCAAATTACCCAGAACGTCGCCAGTTCCTCAAAGCGCACAGCGGAGGCGCGACATGTTGCGATCGAGGCAAACAAGTCGGCGCGCCACTCCGGGGGGTGGTCTCCAGCGCTGTCGCGGCAATGCAACGCATCGAACGGTCATCCTCGCAGATCTCCAGTATTGTCGGGGTCATCGACGAAATCGCGTTTCAGACCAATCTTCTGGCGCTCAACGCAGGCGTCGAGGCGGCACGATCCGGCGAGGCAGGAAAAGGTTTTGCAGTGGTTGCCCAGGAGGTGCGGGAGCTTGCTCAACGCTCTGCGCATGCAGCAAAAGAGATCAAGGATCTTATCCGGTTGATGAGGTCAGCAGTGGCGTCAAGCTGGTCCGCGATACCGGCGAGGCGCTCAAGATCATCGTGGACCAGATAGTGCTGATTAACACTCAGCTTGATGCCGTCACGGCCGCTTCCAACGAGCAGTCCGCAACCCTTTTTGAGGTCAACTGGACAGTCAATCGAATGGATCAGGTTACGCAGCAAAATGCAGCCATGGCCGAGGAATCCACGGCTGCAACCACGGCACTTGCCCTTGAGGCAAAACAGTTGCGCGGGATTGTGGCGGAGTTTCAGATTGAGAATGCACTCTCTGAGAAGCAGACCAGTCAAAGCAACCGTGAAACAGCGTCAATATCTTTGCCAGCACGCCGGATGCTGGCAAAGGTCGCGAACGAACTCGGCAAAGTGAGTGACGGTCGAGTTGCAGATAGATCCCGGCAATGACCGCGGACCTCCCGCAGGAACGTATTGCGGATGTCCTTAGATGACGAAATTCAGCAATTCAGAAAGAAGAAGACTGGCGGCACCGCGTAAAGCCGCCAGGCATTCGCTATCTCCGAAAGCAAGGGCAATTTCATCGCCCGGGCGACGGAATACCAATTCCCGGAAGCTTTCCTGGATTAAATGAAGCATGGGGTTTCCCCCTCGTACGATGTCGCCGTGAATAACGATAAAATTGGGCGCCATGAACTGCTGGAGGTTCGCCAGGCCGACCGAAATATTGAACGCGTAGTCGCGAAGTAATCCTCTTGCGCCTGGGACATTGTCGTTGGCCAGAGTCAACAATCGGCTCACATCCAACGAGCGAGGTTGTGGCAACCGCCTGACCTTGGCCTCGTCCGTTAACCACTTCGAGCTGGCGATTGTTTCCCAGCATCCGCGTCGGCCGCACTGGCATATCCGACCTTTGATGTCTACGGTCGTATGACCGATTTCACCGCCTGCACCTGCGGGTCCCCGATAGAGATGCCCATCAAGGTAGAGCGCCCCACCCAAAGTCTCGCCGATATGGACAGAGGCGAAGTTTCTCCGACCGCGGCCTTGTCCAAACCATCGGTCTCCAACCAGCAAGGCTCTGGTATCCTGATCGACACACACGGTAACTCCGAATCTTTTGTGCAACTCGGCTTCGAGCGGTAAGCCGTCCAGGAATGGCCCGAGACTGACGGTCACGATTGTGCCCGTCTCCGTATTGATCATTCCTGCCACTGCTACACCTATCCCTAAGATCGGGTTGCCGGATGTGATGGTTTCTTCGACACAGGTGCTTATGATACCGAATGCGTCGGAGGGCTGTGTTAGGTTCTTCGGAAAATTGGCGGCGTGCTGAGCATAGACCTCGCCCTCCAAAGAGACCAGACACGCACTCACGCGGTCGTGAAGCAGGAGCACCGCGCATATCGGCCTTGCATCCTTGGAAAACCACAACTTGGTAGCCGGCTTGCCGCCTGTTTCATTGGGAGGTATCACCTCTCCTTCCGCAAGAACGCCCTGATCGATCAGGGGCTGCACAATCCCTCCGATAGTTCCTCGAGTCACACCGGTAAGGCGTGCGAGATCCGCTCTGCTAGATGGTCCAATGTCGTACAAGGCTTGCAACAATCGGCCCCGATTCGCAGGGCCCAAGGTTCCTGTTGGAATCAATCTTTGAGCCAGTACAACACCCTTAGTGCTCTCATCATTATGGTGATCGTCAGGACTGCCCTCGCGTTCACCCAGTCGATGAGCTTCGTGTCTTCTTATCAAGGATTCCATAGCATCCAATCCTGTTGCCGAATTCCATTGCCACCAACGGCCAGTACTAGCGGAGGGCAACCGTTCCTTCACCATTCGGTGGGCTCGGATTATGAGCTCGGGGCAATGTGCTGTTCGTCCATCGCCTCTTCAATAGGCACCCGGCGTTGCGGGAAACTTTGGCCGGTTCCCGTCCCAAGCCTCATTCAGTGATCCCAGTTGTCCGCCCAGCCGTTAAAAAACTGTTGAAATTTCCAACGTGCTCCGCGCGGAAGCTGACCAAAGTGACGCCCTAGGCGCCTATCCGCCAATATACAACAAATATTCAGAAAATACTTCTTTTAACTCGCTTGCTCCAAATCTACTTTAAAATATACTTTCTGATATACTCTATTTTAGCTATCATACGTGGGAAAGCAGTGCTAGCGTTTGTGTGGGCTGATCAGCATTCTAGTGAGCATGATTGGAGAACGTGATGAACGGATTCGGTGCACTACGACTCATAACTCGCAACACGACAGGTGCTTTCTCAGGCGAGAAGCTCGCCGTTTTCGGTGGGAAGCCTGTGGTCCCTCAGGGACGTGTTACACCTTGGCCCGCCGCGGAGAAGAGGCACTCGGATGCCCTGCGTGGAGTCGTGGATGGTGGAAAATATCACCGCGTTAATCATCCAATTGTGAGCGGTTTGGAGCAAAGCCTTGCAAGGTGGACTGGGAAGTGGCAAGTGCGCGCTGTCGGCAGCGGAACGGCGGCCATTCACATCGAACTCGACTACGTCAAAGAGCGAGGCGAGCAAGTTGTTACCGCGGCACTGAATTGGCCAGGAGCGGTAGGACCAATCAAAATCAGCGGTCTCCAACCCGTCTTCGTTGATGTCGACATGAACTTGGCCGGGATTGATCAGCGCGCGGCCGCTGAAAAGTTCGGCCCTAATGTAGCTGCAGTTTTAGTCACTCACCTTTTCGGAAACAATGTTCTCGTCCCCGACGCGAGGTCTGCAGCGCGAGCTCAAGGCATTGCTGTGATCGACGACATCTGCCAATCGATCGGCGCCGCGAAAGCAATCGTCGGCGGTGCGCATCTTGATGCAGACGCGCTCGCTCTATCCGGAAACGGCGCCAAGCACCTTGGGGCCGGCGAACTGGGATTTGTCATTACTGAGGACGCCAACTTGATTGCACATGTTGATCGCGTATCGCTGTCCAGCTCGTCTCGGAGTGGAGCGCGAATATTCTCGCCCTATTCCCAAGGGTACAACTACAGGCCGAACGTATTCTCGTCATCTATAGCGAACTTGCGAGTCACTGAGATTGATACGCAACTGCAAATCCGAAGAGAAAATAGCAAGCTTTTATGGGAGATGATCAGCGAGCTTGTGGGTATATTTCCTCTATTTAATCCATCTGACTGCGACCATTCGATGCTCAACTTTCCCCTCCGGATCGAACCTGCGGCACTTGGCTTCGCACCAGGCCCGGCTGCAAGGGATTTCGTGGTCAAATCGCTGCAGGCTGAAGGCGTGCCTATCTGTGTTTGGCTCACGAAGCCGGTATTCGAATATCTCCCAGACATTTGCGACAACTGGAAGTCCGCCGATTTTCCAAATACAGTGAAACTCTTGGATACGATGTTTTACGTCTCCGAGATTGCGCCGCCCAACGACGGCGAATTGATGCGGCTTTATGCAGAGGCGTTTCACAAGGTCTGGAATGCTCTTCATAAGCAAGGTCCGAAGATCGCCGCAGGAGCAATTTCCGGCTGAGCACCACGCGTCAATTTCCCAGTGCCGAAATGGTCAACATCCGATCGGATACAATCCTACCCTGCTCAATGCCTGGAAGATTGAAAGCTGGCACTGGGGCAAAACTCAGAGTCGTTCTATAATGAGGACTACTAATGTCTTTTTCAAAAAGTCCGAAACTACTGATCTTCGACTGCGATGGGGTTCTCGTCGATAGCGAGCTAATTGCAACTGCGGTTCACATCGAAGCTTTGGCGAAATGCGGCTACATCATATCGGCTGAAGAGTATAACGATCGCTTCATAGGAATGACTGACCAGCAAAGTTATTCCGTCATAGAATCCGAGGGCGACTTACGCCTACCGGAGGATCATCATGAATGTGTGATGGCCGAACTTGCAAAACGATATCCTCGCGATCTGCGTGCAACCAGCGGCGTTCGGCAAACCTTGGAGACCATTAATTTAAAGAAGTGCGTGGCGTCGAACAGCGATGCTGCAAAGCTTTCCTTGGCGCTTAAAGTCACGGACCTACATGATTACTTTTGGCCCCATGTCTTTAGCGCTTCGCAAGTTGCGCGTGGTAAGCCTGCGCCGGATCTGTTTCTGTTTGCAGCAGAGAATATGAACACACCGGCTAGCAGTTGTCTCGTTATCGAAGACAGCGTTGCTGGAACTCAGGCGGCGGTGGCAGCCGGGATGATGGTGATTGGCTTCGTAGGTGCTTCGCATTGCCTTCCTGGGCACGGAGACAAACTGATGGAGGCAGGTGCCACTAAGCTGTTTAGCCGCATGACCGCCTTGCCACAAATCTTAGCAGGTTTGTGATCACGCTGTTGCGTGCTGGCGACCCGTCTTGAATCGCGGCGTCACCGTGCAGGATATATCGTGAGGTCCGATAGCTGACTAGTGCAGGGGCTTCACCTCAAGTTGACCGATCGTCACTCGATTGCTCGGCCCGCCAAAAAATGGAGACACTATGACCGAGAAAGCAATGGTAGCTGGAACTCCGGTAACGATCGAGTACCTAGAAAGATTTCCGAATTTCATTTCCATTTGCGCAAGTTGGTCTTTCGGACAATGGGGTTGTCAATCAAATGGCTCGTACGAACAAACGCGAGACGAGTTTGAAGCGGCAACAAAAAGCTCGATGCCGCTAACACTAGTCGCCATCGAAAACGCGTTGCCGGTAGGAATGGTCACGTTGGCTGATCGTGATTTCGATGGAAAATCTCATCTATCCCCTTGGCTTAAGTCGCTTTTTGTCCATCCATTTCACCGCAAAAAAGGAATAGCCAGGTTGTTGATCGAGCGGCTCGAGCACGAAGCATCGTGCTTCGGTTGCAAGAGTCTTTATCTGACAACAGAGGACGCGCAACTTCTTTACGAGAAGAGCGGCTGGCGGGCAATTGATCACGTCCAAACATCGTATGGCGAAGCGGCGTTAATGAAGAAAGCCCTGCTTCCTCTCAACTGAGGCTACGCTAGGACGAAATAATTGCGCCGGAGCTCCAAGCTGCTTTCATGACAGCTCTCTCAACGCTTGAGCACGCGACGTCACGACGTGGCAACGCAGCGCCTTGGGTGGAAGCCGATTTATGGATCATCTTGATGTTGAAGAGCGTGTTATTGCCGGCACATCGCAGCGATAGTGGGCCGGCTAAAAACTTCCTCGCACTACGGGCACCCCCAGGATTTCGCTCCCCCAAGCCTTAGCCACTGCTGTGATGGGCTGTTGCAAAGGCCGCACGAACAAGCCGTACAAAGTAGCGAGCTACCCGAAATTCTCATCGAAAGGTTCTGAATCTTTATGGACACCAGCAACAATGTGGCATCAGTGCTTGTGAATTTTTGCTCCTCGCGTCTCGGTTACCTCGGCGGCCGACGTGATTTGCGTGCATCGCTCACTTTAACTTCTCTTCTTGCTTTCGGTATTCCATCCTACGCCGCAGCAGAGGCGCTACTTCCGGTAAAGCCTTCACCATATCTTGTAAGTGCGATTACGAGAAACATGTTCAAGCTGCCGAAACCCGATGACGACTTGGTCCTGCTATCTGCGCACCGCGGATCTTGGGAGATCTATCCTGAGAATTCAGCCTATGCCTTGCAAGACGCCTGGAATTCGCAGATTGAGAGCGTGGAGGTCGATGCCCGCTTCACCGCAGACAAAGAAGTCGTTCTATCTCACGACTACAGGATTGAGCGCGAGTCAACTGGAAGCGGCCTATTATATAATCAGAACTTGTCGCAGCTACGACAGGCCGATCTACGGGACCGACATGGCCGCGTTTTTACGGATTCACAAGGGCGAAAGGCGAAGTTCCTAACATTCTCCGCCGCGCTCGATCTACTCGCCGAATATGTTTCCGATGATGGTCATGGGTACGTGATGATCGTCGATATCAAGGCGGCAGTCGATGATCAGGACCCTACTGATCCCATCGAGCTCATGCAACGCTGCCTTGACATTCTCGCGAGCAAGGGAAATGCGAAACTCAGCAAAGCCGTTGTATTCAAGCTCAAAGCAAAGGATGCGGCGGATGTCGGCACGATTCTAAATCGGACAACCTACGACCCCAACCTCATTGGCGGGCTGATTGTCGTCGAAAACCCGGATGACGAGAATGTGAAGGATTCCAGCTATGATCCCCACGAGGATCCAATCTACGATCAATGGAATGTGGTGCCGTTCTCCATTCAGTTTGAAATGAACCAATTCTATAAAGGTGACGGTCTGCAGGCATATTTCGACTATATCGACCAGCTGCAGGGCTTCGCCACCTATCATGAAAGTAACTACTTTCCAGAGGGCGTCGCAAACAGCGCCGGAAAATGCTGCTTCGAGCACAACACGGATCCGAAATCGACCGCTCAGCGAGGGATCGTACCAGATTACCGAGGAGATCCTGAGATGGCGCTCGTCAATCGTACCAATCTTATCACCACTGATTGGCCCGACGTAGTCGGCGATATGCTGCGCCAGATACGGCGCCGCAACACCTCCGAACTCACTCGCTAGAGCAAGACCTCCGCTTTCAAAAAGGGAATGTTTTGATGAATAATGGAATAAAAATCTTCCTATTGTCTTCCGCGCTGGGCTGTCTTGTCGCTGGAGAAGGGCAAGGGGCATCATGTACCAATGAAGCCAATTGCCTTAGAAGCGCGTCGGAGAAAGTATCTCAGACGCTCACACCGAAGGTAGTGCCCATTTTCGGGGAATTTCCAAAGCTGTACATACACGACTCGGCGGCAGAAGCGGATTATCCGGTGCCCGAAGATACGAGGCAGGCATTTGACTTCTATACCAACAAGACTTCCTTCAACCTTCCACCGCGCACGTCAATCGAGACTAGTCGAAGCGCGTCGATCAGACCAGACACGGGGTTCACTGTCCTTTTGGTCGAAAAAACCCGTGAAAATACTGTTCCTAATGGCGGCAGCGCCTTATCGCTTCTAAGTTCTAATTCAAACGATGCTTACCTATCATTCGCATTGGGAGCTGCACCCAATCCGAATGGTCAGAAGTGGTCATTCGCGAAAAGCCTGCTTCAAAGCGACATGGCGTCTACTGCATGGTGGCAGAAGCCCTGGGACATGAACGTCGTGGGGCCAACAGGGGCATTCTCCGGCACTGAGTGGATTTACTATACCTTTACTCCAGACGGCAAAGTTCGCATGGACCGTTTTGCGCCATACACATATTTTCTAGCGTTTACAGCTTACCAGTGGGATGAGGCAGTGCTCGACAGTGGGTTCCCGCATTCTCCTTTCAGCTCTGGCACGCCAACCGATCGTCCGAAATCCGTCATTTTCGGATCGGTTGGCCCATGGGTTATTGGCGCTGCAGCAGTGCCCGGTCAGACATCGCCCATGATTGAGCCAATTGAGGCGTTACCGGGGTTTGAGGGAGTGACGGTCTTCGCGAACCCCTTGTCGATGAAAGAAGTCGTAGCGTATCAGAACTCCCTGAAGAGGAGCGACTTTCTCGACGTCAACATGCTGCCCTGCAACAGCGGCCAGTACCTTTCCGGCGAGATAAGGACTCCCTGCGGCACGGCTCGTCCTGGCAATCCTCCGTCGAATGTGAAATCGGTGGCTGGTGATGCGATCCGCACTAATATTGAACGCTTTGAATAACGAATGTTGGACGACTCTCATTTGTTCCAACGGCGATCAGACGGCATCAGTTTCAGCTACCGCGATGCCGCAATCCCGGTCGCTTGTGAACCGAATGTCTGACAAGATTGGGCAAAGATGGTGACCACTCAAGCGTGGAAATCGCCGCGCTAAGATATTCTAGAACTATAGCTGGATTAAGCCGTCTCAATTTCTGAGCATTGCAGCAGTGAGATTTTCTCCGGCGCGGCCCCAGGTGGCCGGCGTGCGATCCTCAAATAGTGTCGCCAGCGAGGCCCGTTTCGTGAAAGCCTTTTGAGTTCGCTCAGCGACTTGAGCGTAGGTCCTCGTCCGGCCCTTATTCATCTCTGGCCCAACCCTTGCTGTCGGCTGTCTTCGCGAGGAGGAATGCATAACACCTGCTGATCTCGTCGAGCTTTCTCACTAACTCGCCGTCCGATCCACCAAGCAAGGTTTGATAGCCCTCGCATCTTGTTGACCTCTGCCAATCATTCCCAATAAAGCGCGCGATCGCATTGCCGAGGGAAGAAACCCTTCGTTTAGGGCTGCCAAACGATACGGCTGCGCGCCTCAATCCGTCTAGGAAGCTTGCGTCATCGAGTCCGCTATAAGGTTTTCCTTCGGAATTCGTCGCATTGAGGAAGATCTGCTCGTCACCGACTACGCTATATCCGCCGCCCAAGCCATTTTTCGTTGCATCCGCTGCCTCGAAGAATCTCTGCGCCACGGTGGCGCTAAGGCTGCCCTGCGGAAACCGCACGATAACAAGGCCTGTCTTACCTGTCGTGTCGTCGAGGCGAGAGGTAAGAACGCGATATTGACGCAAGACGTAGCCTAGCGAGCTGGCAAGCCTATCCGCCGCGGCATCATCGAGATCACCCTCGGTCTGAAGCGATGCATTTGTTTTGAGGAGATACCCGCCCGGCGTAACCTCTGTCCTCAAGGTCGCAGCGTCGATCCCGTTGGCTGTTATGATCTTTGGCACAATGTCTTTTGAGACTTCGGCTGAAAACGTCGCTCGATCAACATAGCTGGCTTGGCCAAGCCGCGGCAAATGGAAACCTACGGAGGGCGTTGCCCGATAGGACACAAGCACCTTTCGCTCTGCCATCGCTGTATTCTGGGATGCTGAAGGGATGGCGGCAGCCTCTTTGATTTGGCAACATAATTAAAATGCTGGTAGGTGATGCCGACGTCGGCTTTTGGATTGCCCGCAGCAGCCGCAGATATGCGCGGCACTCGACAAAATTCTTCAGGCTCGTTGACTAGGATCATTCGTCGAGATGACAGTTTGAAATGTCACAAAGTTTTCGCAGGCCCCGGAAAACCTGTTAATCCACGTTCGTTCACCTCTTGTACAATCCTTGAGACGGCACCCTGTTCTAGATCAAGGTGGTTCATCAACGCGGACTCCACCAGGGTCGTCGCCGTGCCTAGTTCAGACATTGCGTCAATTAGCTTCTCGAGGCTTTCAACAAACGCGGGCCGAAGTTCCGACGCAGTTAGTTCCATTCGTAAAGGGTGAGTGCAAAAACAGAACCGGTGGACGATTTTGCAAGCCTCGCAATTCGATGCTTCTTGCGCGATTTTAGTGAATATCGCTTCTGCCCTTAAGGCAAGTTCGTCAGAGGACAATTTATCCGCCACGGTCCAGCTCTCTGGGACCTGCGGCCGCATTCGATTCAATGCCGAGATCAGGGTTTCTCGTCCGACAACATAAACATCTAACAGAGCTCTTTCCGACATCGGCCTGGTGAAAAAGCCTCTTTGAGGGATGTATTGAATCTTCCCTTCAGCTGCGAGCCGCTGAAGCGCTTCGCGAACTGGTGTTCGACCAAGATCGAGCTTCGACGCTAGATCCTGTTCCCTGAGATGTTGCTCCGGCACACGACCGTTACTGTGGAGAATTCTTCGAATAGCATCGTAGGCAATATCGGCCTTTGCAGGTTCTGGTTCAGTAGAAAAATTCGAGCCACCCCCACGACCTTGGGGCGCGTTCTTGCAACACCGCATTTGATAGTTTTCCTCTGTCGATATCCTTCAAGGACCCTACAGGAGCTTCTTGCTTTGAGACCGGACGGTCGCTTCGAATTGAAGGTCGAATTAGTCGACCCTTACAATACCGGCACCGCGTTTCACGCCCGAACCAGATTCGGGATCAACCACCTGTATTACAGCCGCGGCCGTAATTGGCAGCTATCGCATTCTGCCGCTAAGTTCAATGCCATAGGCACAAGGCTGCGTCGGGATGGCGCGCTGGTCCAATGTCTACCCCCGTCGTATTACGCGCAAGCGGCCGCCCTTTAAGCGAACCGTGTCTCCAAGGCCTGGAAGTGCCATCAATGTACTGACAGATTTCAAAATCAACATGTACATGATAGCTCTTCGGTGGACGTGTGTCGGCCTCACCGTCGATGAGTAATTTTGCCGATCGGTTACTCCTATCAATCAGCTGATTATAGGCTTCGGCGGATTTGATGTAGCCGCGGTTCGCAAGAGCCTCGACCTGTCCATCAGTAGCGATGGTTTCGCCGTTGTCAGAATCGCCTCCAGCGCAATCAAAGACACGTTCAGATTTTGAAAGAGACCATCTGATCTGATGCATTTGTTCCGGTTCGTGTTTGGTGGCGAGATGTGCTTTGGTTAGGCCCAGGCCTATCCTTGCCTCGTGTTCGGCAGGTGGTTGTTGCAATGTCGACAATTTTTCAAGGCTCAGCTCCATGCCGGTCACTACGGGACGGTTCCCCATTTCCGGGCTATCACACCTGACTTCGTTTGGATGCATTTTGTCACGTCGGTTCATCTAAGCCTCCCCTCGCTGACCGGGGTAGTCCCATGCCGCGTGTTGAGCAGGTCTAGACGGCGCTCCGCCATAGATCAATATTTAACAATAATATATTTTCTGATATATTTGGCAAATCGCCATAGCTTAGCTTTCTACTTTGGTGTTCGAGTACACAACTCGGCACGATATAGTATTGTGCAAGCGCGGTGAAGCGTTGCTTGAGTCCGCAAATGTTTGATCTGACAATCTCCCGTTGCCGATGGCCAAACCTCGAAGTGGTCATGTACAGCTATGACTCCCTCAAGCAGCACGAAAAGTTCCCCTTCTATCTGAAAACCCCGACATTTTGGTCGGATTGAGTATTTCGTCACCATCGGATCGATCGCCAATGAGTTGAATTTATTCGCAGAATCTCAGCCGCGACGGAAACACTTCCTTCGCTCTTGTATTGAAAGTCGAACACCAGATTCCTGACAGGATAACGCGTGGGAAGAACACCGGTTACGCCGAAGTCAGTTTACTCGGACCACCATTATATTCGGCCGGCAGAGAAAGCGTTCTCGGCAGGTCGGAAACGGACATCCTAGCTTCCCCTTGCGGTAGAACCGACTAGTTTCGCTGGACGAGCGACACACCGCAAAGCAAAAAACGAACGGCATTCTTATCGCGCCAATCAGCTCGTGTAAGCATCCGGTGACGGCCGCAGGTTAGGCTGCTTGAGCGTTCAGTCCGTGTGGCTGCCAATTCCACGGAAGCAATTGCTCCAGCTTACTGATTGGCGTGTCGGCGATTCGGGCCAGGACGTCAGCAAGCCAAAGCCTGCGGATCGATGTCGTTGAGCTTGGCACTCATGATCAGCGTCGCCATGAACCGAGCCGCTCTTTATCTTCCTGAGACCAGCGCCGCCGGCGCTCGACAGACGTGATCACTTCAATCTGATGCTTCGTCATAGGACTACTCCTAGTGTTTGCACTAGGACTTCCGATGTTCGTCTCAACCTCGCAAGACGGCCCTCACCGGACGCTTACGCGCTCGCTCCCGGAACATTCCTAGCGACACAGGCGGTCTCATAGCCACAAACGTGGCTGCCGTCGAAACAAGTTCGACCACAACCACGCTGCCTTGGGATGCGAAAGGTTTTCCCGAGAGTCCGGTTTTCCGGATGAGGTAGCAGGGTCAGCTACTATTCGTGCACATTCAACGAAAGTAATTGTCGCCGCGAGAATCGTTGGGCGCGCCCACGCTAGATTATTGCGCCGGCGGTTACGCACCTACAGAGGTGAACAGTTTCGCAGCAGATTCAGCAAAGGTACAGCCGATTAATATCCCACTCCCCCATGGCAGCCACGAGCCGACGCACATTCGCCAGCCCACCCAAAAAATTCCGTTCAGCTCAAAAAGCATGATGTCGCAGATGTAAAGCAATTCGTGAAAGAGCTGGTTCGTCGAGTCGTCCGATCAGCTGACTGTCGAGAGAAGTTCCATGGGCTTGAAGAAGCTTAGGAATAAATCAGCTTCCCCACGAGCGACCCGACCCAGGATGGAACAGTTCCGCATAAAAGACTATGTTAGCGCTGGCGAGCGCAATTTTAGCCACCATCCGATAGCTTCTTTTCGACATCCCTCTTCTTTTCAGCTGCTTCCTTCTCGATAGCTCGTTTTAGCTCTCCCTTCTTAATCGACACATCTAACGGCTTGATTGCCTCTACCGCCATATCCAGTAGAAGCAAGCGATCATCCTTTCGCCAGTGACTCCAATGAACCCGTGTCAAAAAATGTGAAGCAAGATTGATACGCAGGAACGTTGCCGGGGGAAGCGCACGAATGGCATCGTAAAGCGCATCCTTTCCACGACCACTTTCGATGTCGGTTAACCACGCACTATGTAGAATTTTCTCCATAGGATGCTCGAACGAAGGTTTGGCAACGCTTTCTGCGAGAACTCGTTGACGTGCCTGCTCACAGAGATATTCCAAGGTTCGTCGCATCGGTTGCGACAGCATGTAATACTCGATCACATCGACCATTGTTTCGATGAACTTTTTGGCTTCCACTAAATCCTCAGGATGCTTGCCGTTCGACCGGAAAAAGTGCAGTACATTTTCGTCGGTCGCCAGCTCACGCTTCATCTTCGCAAAGTCGATAGCCGCATGAACGCTCGTCCAATGATGGGTCAAAGCGCTTCCGAGCCTAACGATGCTTTTTGTGATGTTCTGCTTTGTCTTACCCGTCAGGTGTTCGGCGCCAGAGCCTAATATGATAACGCCGACTGCCCAAACGCCGATCGCATGCTGTAGGTGATGGAGGTTTTGATGGTCTGGCGGATGGCTTTCGGCGAATTGTTCGTCTGGCTGCTCGGCTTCGAGCCGGCTCTCTTCAGCAACCTTTTCCTTCACATGATCGATCATATCGATCATCCGTTGCTTCGATTTGGTGTCGCCCCTGTTGTTTTTGATATCATCCTGGGCCTGCGCCACTTTTTTGTGCAACACTTGCAGTCTGTCTTGGGAACCTAGCATTACGGGATGAATGTTGCCCGAGATAAGAAGGTGTTCTTCGTCGGATTGGAGACCATATTGGGCAATGAGGTTGTCCGTAAGCGCGAGGTACTTGCCAACCAATACATCTGCCGCACCAATTTCACAGTATATATCGAACGAGTTGAAATCAAAATCAGTTGCATTGAAATCATAATATTTTTCAGCCAAAATATTATCCTGCGAAAGTTCACTGGCGAGCAGGTATTTCTCGACAAAAGGCAGAGAAAATCGGACATTATCCCCCGCGTCGAAATGAATTATACCTTTATCGACAAACGCCTGTATGAATTTGAGAGGATCAATTGCAAAATCATATAGTTTGGAGAAATCCTGCGTAAAGGCAACAAGTTCGGACTGTGAGAAAGACATTTTCTCGACGTTCAGCTGGACCACGAGTTTCCTCAGAAACCGAGAGCGTGTCGTTCGGCTAAGCGAAATGTCCGCTTTATCATCCGCCACAACAAACGTCAGGAAGCCGTCTACCGCGAGTTGGATAAGTTCCGACCTGCGATTAGCCTGTAACAAAGCCGCTAAAGTCTCTTTTGGTATACCGGCAAAATAGGTCGGGTGGGCCGCCAACTCGAACCTATTGAAAGTGCGATTTAAACGAAACGCCACGACCTCAGCTTCGGAGGACGACATTGAGAAATTTTTCTGGAGAAACAATGCTATGTCGTGAAAAGACACAGGGCATAAACGGCAAAGGTCGGCAGATTGCTCGTTCGCGAATTCGGTGATTTCAACGATCCTAGATTCGTTTTTGCAGATGTAGATGAACTTTGCCTCGGATCTTGCTTTGATCTCGCCCCGAATGAAATTCATTTTGATCCGTGACGAAAGTGGCAGCCCATCGATGACGTACACGACCTGAACGCCCGAGCCCTCATCAATTAACGGCACGGACGGCGACGACAGGCTCGCTAGAGAATTTCGAGGCGGCGCCATTGCATTGCCATCTATCACGATAGGGAGAATTTGTGCGTCTCCGACGCTGTTAGCCAATAGATGATCGGCAATTACCCACGGAATACTGTCATCGGGGTATGTTGCGGGCAACGTGATGACGACTGCTGACTTCGTCGCTAGCACCTCCAGAATATCACGGGGATGGCGGTCATCAATATCATCGATATCTCGATCAGACTCGGTCCTGCGCAGACGCGGCACCGGTAGTCGATAGCCTTTCTCCTGCAGCTGATACTCTGGGCAAAGCGCCTTGAGTTTTGTGCGAATTACGGATTCCGCTTCATTGAATATTTCTTGAAGGGAACGCTCGCCATTGACTGCGTTCGGTTCGGGTTGAACTAACTTGCCATTCGATTGGCGTTTCTTCTTCAGGTAATCCACAAATTCTTGGTTGCCAAGCTGTAGCCGTAGGAAGTGTGCAGCGTTGGCGGCAGCTGCCTTGCGAACGCCTCCTCGCGACGAGGCTTCTAACTCGTTCTTAGTAGCATCAGCATGGTCAGAAATGCCACGGATCGTCAGAGCGCTAATCGCCTTAGCGGAAGCCTTCTCATAAACCGCACCACTCTCCGTCTCAACAGCTAAGACTTTGCGGTCAATTTTACGTAGCTTCTCGTTATATTCCTCGCTTTTCGTTACCGCCGCACAGGCAACTGTTCCCTCCAAGGCCTTAGGTTCGTGAAGGCTTTCCGCTCTTCCCTTCCTCCCGACCAATGGTCCTGGAACGAGCGTCTTTGCGAAATCGCCACGATCGGACCTCCAAGCTTTATAAAGAGGCCTCAATTCTCTCTTTAAACGCATGAAGTTCAGGCACGCGACTAGGGATCGATCCGTCCGATAATGGGTTGGCGAGAATTCGATATCGATACCGCCTTTATTGTCACTTGCTTTTGCATTGTCGAGAACGTCAAAAACCTGAGTGCTGTAACATACGTCTCCAAGCTGTAGATCGTCGCTCAACGAGCCAGCGATACCCAAACATACTGCCAGGCCAATATCGAACTCTTCCAAAACTGACGCTATTGCGTTGCCAGCGTGGGTTCGCCCCATACCCTCTTGCTTAATAACGATCATTGTAAGATCACTGTTTGCTAAGTTGATCGCCGATCGGAACAAAAACTCTGTTGAGAAGTCCTCGCCGAGATCGAACACCTCCAGAAACTCTTGGCACTCTTCCTCAAGAGGAATAACGACGGCCACATCAAAATAGCGTCGCTCAGTAGACATAATTTCCATTCTGATCATCTCAACCTTAAATCACACACACGGCACACTGATAACTACCCTTGATCGTCTTTCCATCCCTCAAGCAGACGTTTTGATCTATATTCACAGACATATCTTATGTTCGATGTTCACTGACGGTCTGGCGAGCGCAATTCCTGCTTTCGTGGAGGATGCCACGTTTCACCGCCGGCAGAACGCGTCAACGACTTCGCCAGGATATGACC
Source organism: Rhizobium sp. NZLR10 (assembly GCF_019685125.1). Lineage (NCBI taxonomy): Bacteria > Pseudomonadati > Pseudomonadota > Alphaproteobacteria > Hyphomicrobiales > Rhizobiaceae > Rhizobium > Rhizobium sp. NZLR10. The sequence goes on from NZ_JABDWE010000009.1 coordinate 213,551, forward strand.
CAGATTAAACAGGATCTGCTCTACTACTATGTTCGCTGCCGCCGCTGACGTGCATTTCGCCGTTGGCGATGTTGTCTGAGTTGGCTGTGATTTCTTCGAGTGGTTCAACGTTTTCGCCAATCATGACGGCGACGCTGCGGACGCCCCGCCGATTCGGCATCGGAGAGTTGTTCGCCCTCGCCATGGCATTCGGTTCGTTGCCCCACATAGAACGCCTTGCGCAGGTTACTGAGGTTTTTATTTCGTCAAGCTGGCGCGATTTCAGGATTAGAATCCATGATTGGAAGGATTAATAGCATCAAGTCGTTACCATTTATCCATAAAATCGATAGACTAACACAACAATTAAGGTGCTGCCGAAATGAAAATTCTGGGTCTATCGGGGAGTGTGAAACGACCGTCGCGAACTGCCTCCCTTGTGGAAGCGATCGTGTCGGAAGCCACATCGAAGCTGAGTCTCGATGGGCAAACCATAGAACTGGTTGACGCTGCCCCCATTCTCTTCAAGGCGCTTCGATCGGACCAGTTGGATGCCGAGGGGCGGGCGATTATCGACGCCGTCGAGGCGGCTGATGTCCTTGTTGTCGGGTCGCCGGTCTACCGGGCATCGTATACCGGCGCTCTCAAGCATCTCTTCGACCTTGTTGACTACCGCGCACTGACCGGAAAGCGGGTCATTCTGGCTGCCACAGGTGGAACACCGCTGCACGGTTTGATGACCGAACATCAGTTGCGCCCGCTATTCGGCTTCTTCAACGCCCTGACACTGCCGACGTCGATCTACGCTACCGAAACCGATTTCACGGATTATGAGATCGCCAGTCCTGTCGTTCAAGAGCGTATCGAGCGCGCCGTTTCAGAACTCGCTCAGGTGCTGCCGCTCTCTGAGCACACCGCTGCCGCGCGCGCTCATGCAAACCGCCGGGCGCTCGCCGACGCGTCAGCCTAGCCATTTCAAGAGGGAGAGTATCATGTCCTATGCCAGCAGAGAGCCGGTCAAATTCGCCTACTGGGTTCCCAATGTTTCGGGTGGCCTCGTCATTTCCAATATTGAGCAGCGGACGAGCTGGACGATCGAATATAACAGAAAGCTGGCGCAGATCGCCGAGGCTAGTGGCTTCGATTATGCGCTGAGCCAAATTCGTTTCACCGCCGGTTATGGCGCCGAATTCCAGCATGAATCCGTCTCCTTTAGCCATGCGCTGCTGGAATCGACGACAACGCTGAAGGTGATTGCCGCCATTCTGCCGGGACCATGGAATCCTACACTGGCGGCCAAGCAGATCGCCACCATCAATCACCTCACCAATGGTCGTGTCGCCGTCAATATCGTCAGTGGCTGGTTCCGAGGCGAGTTCCACGCAATTGGCGAGCACTGGCTTGACCATGACGAGCGCTACCGCCGCTCGGAGGAATTCATCCGCGCACTGCGCGGTATTTGGACCGAAGACAATTTCACGTTCCACGGCGATTTCTATCGCTTCAACAATTATTCGCTTAAGCCCAAGCCGATCGATCCACAGCCGGAAATCTTCCAGGGCGGCTCCTCTCGCGCTGCACGCGACATGGCATCGCGTGTTTCCGACTGGTACTTCACCAATGGCAACACGCCGGAGGAAATCGGCAAGCAGGTGGCTGACATCCAGGGCAAGGCGAAGGCTAACGGTCATTCCGTCCGCGTTGGTGTCAACGCTTTCGCCATCGTCCGCGAGACCGAGGTAGAGGCAAGGGCCGTGCTCGCCGAGATTATTGAGAAGGCCAATCCAGAGGCGGTCAATGCCTTCGGGCACGAAGTCAAGAACGCCGGGAAATCATCACCTGAAGGCGAGGGCAACTGGGCGAAATCCTCTTTCGAGGACCTGATCCAGTACAACGACGGCTTCCGCTCCAACCTGATAGGGACACCCCGCCAGGTCGCCGAGCGGGTCATCGACCTGAAGCGCGCCGGCGCGGACCTCATCCTTCTCGGTTTCCTGCATTTCCAGGAAGAGGTCGAGTATTTCGGCAAGCACGTCATCCCGTTGATTCGCGAGTTGGAAGAAGCCGAAACGGCGACGGCCGTCGCCGCCGAGTAATCGCAACACGTTGTCGGCCGGCCCGCAAAGCCGGCCGCATCAACGATGACAGGCCAAGAACCCGGTGGTTCGTGGTGGGATAGCGTGCGCCTATGAACTCGTGGGCTCGTGGCGCGCCGTCGAAAGCAGGGGCTGCACACTATGACATTTGCCTTCGGAGGCTTGGGAGCGGCGCCGTTTCCGCCGGACGTTCAGGAGCACTTGGCCGGCTTGGACAGAGGAACAGGCGCGGCCTGGGCGTCGCCCATTGAAGCCGGCGCAACGGACGGCATCATTCTGGAGCTGGTCCGCATCGATCTATCCTTCGGTGGCGTCGTCGCCCTGAAGGATATCGATCTGTCCGTTTGGCGTGGCGAAATCCTCGCCGTTATAGGGCCCAACGGTGCTGGCAAGAGCTCGATCATCAATGTGATCAGCGGCGTATACCGACCCGATCGCGGTTTTGTGTGGCTCTCCGGGCGCCGCCATGCCCAGGTCCCGACGCAGAAACTTGCCCGTCTCGGCATCGCTCGCACGTTCCAAAACCTGGCATTGTTCAAGGGTTTGAGCGTTCTCGACAATGTCGTGGTTGGACGAGCGCACAAGACGCGGTCTAGCTTCGTCGAACAGATCGTCGGCCTCGGTCGAGCCCGCACGGAACAGAGGGATGCCCGCAGTCGGGCTTTCGAGGTGCTCGAGTTCCTCCACCTTTCGCATATTGGCGATCGTCTGGTCGGTACACTGCCTTATGGTCTGCAAAAACGGGTGGAATTGGCGCGCGCTCTGGTGGCCGAGCCCGACATCCTGCTGCTCGATGAGCCGATGGCCGGAATGACGGCGACGGAAAAGAACGAGATGGCCGATTTCGTGCGCGCCGCACGTGACAGGTTCGGTACCACCGTCGTGCTGATCGAGCACGATATCGGCGTTGTCATGGGGTTGTCCGAACGCGTTGTCGTGCTCGACCACGGCCGCAAGATCGCCGATGGAACACCCAACGAAATCCAGCGCGACCAGCGCGTGATTGATGCCTATCTCGGTGTCGCTCTCGAAAATGAAGAGGGGGCGGGCATCTGATGGCTGATTTCGACTGGCTGTTCTTCATGGAGGTTCTCGTCGGCGGCCTTTTGTCCGGCGTCATGTATTCGCTGGTCGCGATCGGTTTCGTCCTGATCTACAAGACATCCGGCGTCCTCAATTTTGCGCAAGGGGCGATGCTCCTGTTCGCGGCGCTGACCTTCGTCAGCCTGACGGAACGCGGCATTTCCTTCCCGCTCGCATTCGCGATCACCTTCGCGATCATGGTCGTTATCGGGATAGCCGTCGAGCGCACCGTGTTGAGGCCGCTGACCAACAAACCGCCGATCACGCTCTTCATGGCGACGCTCGGCCTCTCCTATATTATCGAGGGCGCTGCCCAACTGATCTGGGGCACGCAGGTGCACGGTCTTGATCTTGGTATCGAGGATGTGCCGTTCGATGTCGGTGGTGTCTACATCAGTCAATTCGACATCTTCGCAGCCGTCGTTGCCGCCTCCATGGTGCTGCTGCTCTCTGTCTTCTTCCGTTACACCCGCATCGGGCTTGGTTTTCGCGCCGTGGCCGACGATCAGTTCGCGGCGCTCGCCGTTGGGTTGAGGCTGCCCTGGATCTGGGCGACCGTCTGGGCTGCTGCAGGTCTGGTGGCGCTGGTCGCCGGTCTTTTGTGGGGAGCGCGCGTCGAGGTGCAATTCTCCCTGTCGCTGATCGTCCTGAAGGCCTTGCCGGTTCTCGTCCTCGGTGGGTTCGACTCGATCCTCGGCGCGATCCTCGGCGGGTTGCTGATCGGCGCGTCCGAGAAGCTGGCTGAGGTCTATATCGGCGGATATTTCGGCGGCGGCATTGAGGGCTGGTTTGCCTATGTCATCGCGCTCGCCTTTCTTCTCGTGCGCCCTTCCGGCCTGTTCGGCCAGAAGCTTGTGGAAAGGGTCTGACCGATGTCCACGATCACCCATGATCTTTCGGTCTACAGTTTCCCGGCGCACTGGGCGACGCCATTGCGTTGGCTTGCCATTGCCTATGGTGTTGTGCCGCTTCTCGGGTCCGACTATCTCTTCGAGGCTATCCTGGTGCCGTTCCTGGCGCTCAGCCTCGCCGGCTTGGGGCTCAATATCCTCACGGGTTATGCAGGGCAGGTGTCACTGGGAAGTGCTGCCTTCATGGCTGTCGGTGCCTTCGCAGCGTTCAATCTCAATCTTCGCGTCGACGGTCTGCCATTGATCGTCAGCATGATTCTTGCTGGTCTTGCGGCGGCCGGCATCGGTCTGGTGTTCGGCCTTCCGAGCCTCCGCCTCAAGGGCTTTTACCTTGCAGTATCGACCCTCGCTGCGCAGTTTTTCGTGCAGTGGGCGCTGACCAAATTCAGCTGGTTCTCTAATGACTCCGCGTCCGGCGTGATCGATGCGCCGCAGCTTTCGGTCTCCGGATTTGTTTTCGATGACCCGGTCGGACGATACTATTTCGCGCTGACGGTGGTCGCCGTCCTCACTTTTCTGGCGTATCGGTTGGTGAATTCGCAGACCGGCCACAATTTCATCGCCGTGCGTGACAACGAGACAGCGGCGCGGATCATAGGCGTGCCGGTGATGAAGACCAAGCTTCTGGCCTTCGCAATCTCCTCCTTCATCATCGGAATCGCCGGCGTCCTGTGGGCCTTCGCCTATTTGCGCACGGTCGAGCCCGCCGGTTTCAATCTTGACCGGTCGTTCCAGGTCCTGTTCATCGTCATCATCGGGGGGCTTGCATCGATCCGCGGTGCTTTTTTCGGAGCGGCGCTGATCGTTGTGTTCCCCCTGGTCCTGTCGCGGCTTGGCTCTTTCCTGCTCGGAAATATCTTCAATTCGGGCGTGCTAGATATGAGCCAGCGCATCGTGCTCGGCGCGCTCATCATCCTCTTTCTGGTCCTCGAACCGGATGGGCTTGTCGCCCTTTGGGATCGGGTCCGAAAACGAATCCGTTCCGCCATCGTGCATTCCTGATCGAAACGGAGCCATCAAGGCTCTCGAAATGCCACCAGCCCTCATCAGATCAACCCGGACCGGCGCCTTGCCCCGGTCGATACCCGGAGTATGTCCAAAAATGACGATCCTTGCCAAATTCAAGATTGCGGCTCTTGCCGCCGGCCTCGCCTTCACGGTGGCCCTGCCGATGGCCCATGCGGACGAACAATATTTCCCGCTCCAGAGCTATCGCGTCGGCCCCTATGCTGCCGGCGGCACCGGCTTCTTCGGTGGTTTCATCGATTATCTGAACCTGATCAACACGCGCGACGGCGGCGTGGGTGGCGTCAAGCTAACATGGTCGGAAGCAGAGACGCAGTACGAGGTCGAGCGTGGCGTCGAGGCCTATGAGCGCCTGAAGAGCAACCCGAACGTCGCTGCCTGGAACCCGCTTTCCGTGGGCATTGCCTATGCGATGATCGATCGCGTCACCGCCGACAAGGTCCCGTTGATCACCATCAACCATGGCCGCACGGATTCGACCGACGGCCGCGTTTTCCCTTATGTCTTCCCGCTGCTGCTCAACCCGTACAGCGAAACTTCCGGCATCGTGAACTACATCGCCGGCAAGGAAGGCGGTATCGAAAACCTCAAGGGTAAGAAGATCGTCGTTCTCTATCATGGCTCGCCTTATGGCAAGGAAACGATCCCGATCTACGAACTGTTGGCGAAGAAATACGCCTTTGAACTACAGCAGATCGAGGTGCCGCATCCGGGGAACGAGCAGCAGTCGCAGTGGCTGACGATCCGCCGCGCCAAGCCAGACTTCGTCATCCTGCGTGGATGGGGCGTGATGAACCCGGTCGCGCTGAAGACCGCAGCCAAGGTTGGTTTCCCGGTAAATCATATAATCGGAAACGTCTGGTCCAATTCAGAAGAAGACGTCATCCCCGCTGGTGATGCTGCCAAGGGCTATACGGCAATCACCACGCAGGCATCTGGCACCGAATACCCGGTCGTTCGGGAGATCGTCAAAACACTCTACGACGCTGGCAAGGGGAACCTCGAAGACAAGAAGCGAATCGGCTCGGTCTACCATAACCTGGGTATCGTCAACGGCATCCTCAATGTCGAGGCGATCCGGATCGCTCAGGAGAAGTTCGGCAAGCGGACGCTGACTGGCGACGAGGTCCGCTGGGGCTTCGAACACCTTCAGCTCGATCCGGCGCGTGTCGAGGCGCTCGGCGCCAAGGGCCTGTTCCACTCGATCAATGTCACCTGGGATAACCATGAGGGCAACGGCTACGTGACTTTCCAACAGTGGGACGGGAAGAAGTGGAACGTGGTCTCTGACTGGATCGCGCCGGACTGGGCACTGTTGCGGCCCATCATCGAGAAGTCTTCCGAAGCCTACGCGGCCGAGAAGGGCATCAAGCTGCGCACGGCGGCAGACGCCGAGGCGGCGACCAACTGATCCCTTCAAGCCGCGCCTGATAACGGGCGAGGCTTGAAGAACCGGGCGCGAGGATGGTGCCTCCCTCTCCAACCTCGCGCCTTCTCTCAATCCGACCTTTTAAGGCAAGAGGAACACGATCATGGCTCTGGAAACTACCCTGCTTGCGGTCGATGGTCTGAAGGCGACGTACAATAACGCCATCACCGCGCTCGATGGCGTTGGTTTCCATCTGGCGCGTGGTGAAATTCTGGCGCTCCTTGGCGCCAACGGCGCGGGAAAGACGACGACGCTCAAGGCGTTGTCCAATCTGCTTCCAGCCGAACGTGGGCAAGTCGTTTCCGGCAGCATCCGCTTCGACGGGCTCGATGTCCTGCGCACAAGCCCTGCTGCACTGGTGCGTGCCGGTCTCGTGCAGGTGCTTGAGGGCCGCCATTGCTTCCGCAGCCTGACGGTCGAGGAAAACCTCGTCTCCGGCGGGCTTGGCCGCAGCGGCACGCGCGCTGAGATCGCCGAGGATATCGAGAAGATCTACGCGCATTTCCCCAGGTTGAAGGAAAAGCGTCGTGCACTTTCCGGCCTGACCTCGGGTGGCGAGCAGCAGATGACGGCGATCGGCCGGGCGCTCATGTCGCGGCCGCGCCTCCTGGTTCTCGACGAACCATCCATGGGACTGGCGCCGCTCATCGTCCAGGACATTTTCCGGAAGCTCCGCCACCTCAATCGCGAAGAAGGTCTTTCTATCCTTGTGGCGGAGCAGAATTCCGCCGTCGCTCTGAAATATGCGGATCGCGCCATCATTCTCGAAAACGGCGCCACGGTGCTGACCGGTGACGCACAGGATCTGCGAGGGCGCGACGACATCAAGTCTTTCTACCTCGGCCAGAGAGCCGTGGCTCCCTCCATCCCCGCCGTTGTCGGCTAACACGATCCAAGAGGAGAAACACCGTGACCCATCCTACCATAAATACCGAAAATGCCGCAAAGGCCGTGCCACCTGTTCCACGCCCGTCGCAGCCCGCCCACATTATCAAGACTGACGCCGAAGCGATTGCCATCGCCAAGACACTCGCGGCAGAGTTCGTCAAGGAATCGGCAGCACGCGATCGCGACCGCATCTGGCCGGTCAAGGAACTGGACGCGTTTTCGCAAAGCGGGCTTTGGTCTATCAACGTGCCGAAGGCCTTCGGCGGTCCCGAGGTCTCTTATGCGACGCTTGCGAAGGTCATCGAGATCATCTCGGCGGCCGATTCATCCATCGGACAAATCGCGCAAAACCACCTGGGTGTGGTCGCCGCCATCCGCACGGTGTCAGACGAAGACCAACAGAAGCTGCTCTTCGCGGAAGTGTTGAAAGGAACGCGCTTCGGCAATGCCTTCTCCGAATTTGGATCCAAGCGTGCGGTCGACTTCGAAACAAAATTCGTTGATGCCGGAGATCATGTCGTGGTCAACGGCCAGAAATTCTACTCGTCAGGAGCGCTGCTCGCGCATCTGGTGCCAATCGTGGCACTGGATGACGAGGGCAGGGCCTGGTACGCAATTGCCGAGCGCGGTGCCCCGGGTCTGACTGTCATCGACGACTGGTCCTCCTTTGGCCAGCGTACCACGCTGTCGGGCACGGTACTGCTTAACAACGTCAAAGTGTCGAAGACGCATCTCGTGCCTGGCTACAAAGGGTATGAAGTGCCGACTGCGGACGGAGCGATCTTCCAGATTATCCAAGTGGCTGTCGATACCGGCATCGCGCAGGCCGCGATTGACGAGACCGTCAGTTTTGTGCGCACCAAGAGCCGCGCCTGGGTGGATTCCGGCGTCGACAACGCTTGGGACGATCCGTACACAATCCAGGCGATCGGGGACTTGACGCTAAGGCTTCATGCGGCGCAGGCGCTGCTTGAAAAGGCAGGTTATGCCATTGACCGAGCGATCCTCGACCCGAACGCGGGAACCGTTGCGGAAGCCCAGATCGTTACCGCCGAAGCCAAGATCCTCTCCACTGAGATCGCGATCGCGGCCGCCAACAAGTTGTTCGAACTGGCAGGAACGCGCTCGACCCTTGCAGAGCACGGGCTTGATCGCCACTGGCGCAACGCCCGCACCCATACTCTGCACGACCCCGTCCGCTGGAAGTATGCCATTTTGGGTAAGTATTTCCTGAACGGCGAGAAGCCACCGCTCCACGCCTGGAGCTGAGGTTTTCGATCTGCAAAGCACCCTGAGTAAGGTGCTCTGCAGACTATGCCTGCAGCGCATACGAAGGAGGAAGCTTTCGCCTTCGTCAACGAGATGTCGCGGACATTGTTGCCACGGCTCGGCCGCCGATCATCATAGCCCCCAGTCGTTTTCATATCTGCCGGCCAACTACGAAGGGCGTGCCGTGCGGCCGAGATAAACATTTTCGCATCCGTCATTCAAATAGGTCATATCAAAACAATGGATTTCACTAATTCGCTCTTGGAAAAGATAAGGGGCACAGGCGGCGCCCGTTGCCTCATAAGGAGTATTTGCGATGATGATCAAAGGCACTGATAACAGCCCCTTTATTAACGGATCCGATGACAACGACACAATCTATGCACGCGAGCTCAATGACTGGATCAAAGCCGGCGGCGGCGATGATTGGGTTTGGGCTCAAGCCGGCCACGACGTGATCTTTGCCGGTGACGGCCATGACATTGTCTATGCGGGGGATGGCTCAGACACAATCCATGCTGATGATGGTGACGACCTCCTGTATAGTGACGGCTCATTCAAAGCCTTCAACCCCTTCGAAGTGCGCCGCGTAATACCACATACCGGCGAGAGCGACGACAGGCTCGACGCCGGTAAGGGAAGGGATACCCTGGTGGCCGGCGACGGCGCAGATGTTCTGACTGGCGGCGAAGACGGCGACGCCTTCGTGTTTCGGTTCCACGATCCTATGGTTGGAACAACGCACTGGTATACGACTGTGACGGATTTCGACCCGAAGCAAGACCGTTTTGTCATGGACGCCGGTGACTTCGGCAAAGGGGATCTGTTTGGCGCAAATTTCATCAACCACTCGAAGGGTTTCCCAGGCGAATTTGTGGACACTTTCTACAATGGCGAGGCCGCGAAAGCGCACGGTCAGCACGTCGTGGTAATCACGGATCGAGGGTTCACGTCTGGCTCTGCCGCCGCGACCGCTATTCACGACGAAGTCCCCGGTGACATCATTGTCTACCATGACGAAAAAACTCTCGGTCAAGATGGCAAAACTCACGGTGCGACACTAGCCTATGTCGATTCTGCGAACCACGCGCATGCCTTCGCTCATGTCGACAATCTGCACGACATGTCGGATCTTACCTCGCTTACGGCGGAAAATTTCGGCTTCATTTAATTCGAAGATCCGAGGAGCGTTCCACCCTTGGGGCGCTTCTCTTTCCCAACGTGGCGCAGGGAACTGAAAATAGAAACGACGTGATTTATTGATCGACTGCACCAGTAAAGGTACGCCATTGAAACAAGTTCTCGTCGCCGATGACGACGCCGCCATGCGCCACCTGCATCCTGGGGCGGTTGCGCAAGCTGACTTTCTTCTCGCTGGCTGAGGCCAATGCCGCTATTGGCACTTGATCGCATCAACGATCACCTCATGCGTCGATTGGGTGTTACCCGGCGGCAAGTATTTGAACGTGTCGAACGTGCTGCGCTCGCTAGCCTCCCGGGTGAAACTACGAATTCGCCGAATGGCGTCTGGTCCGTGTCTCGACCGATTATCACGTCGAGTTCAAAAGCTTCTTTTATTCCGTCCCCCATGCCCTCATTCGCCAGCAGGTCGATCTTAGAGCAACGGCGCGCACCATCGAGATCTTTTACCGCGGCAAGCGCATCGCCGTCCATCAGCGCCGCTATGGCGGCTGTCGTCATGGAACCGACCCAGATCACATGACCAGTTCCCACCGGCGATACGCTGAGTGGACACCAGATCGCTTTCGGCGCTGGGCCGCATCCATCGGTCAAAGCATGCCGCGAGGATTTCTCCGTTGCATACCACCGCGTTCCCCGGCTGTTCGCCACGCTCGCGCTTGCAAGGGGTGACGGGCGATACGGCAGAATCCCCAAATCTATCGCCAAGACCGACCTGCTGATCCTCGATGACTGGGGACCGGAAAAACTCAACGATGATCAGCGCCGCGATCTTCTCGAGATCATCGAAGACCGCTACGAGCGTCGCTCGACGATCGTCACAAGCCAGGTGCCCCTGGATCGCTGGTGGGAAATTATTTCAAACCCAACGCCGCCGATGCGATACTGGATCGCCTCGTTCACAACGCCGAGGCATCGATATCATTGGCGAAAGTATGCGCAAACAGCGTTCACCGATGGCGCTTGAAACACAGCAAAGCTTGACCTGGCACAAAACCCGATCCAAACATCAAACAGACCCAGGATCAGCCCGAAAAATGGCCGGTTTCATCGGAATACGCACCCAATGCAACATCTGAAGATCGACCTGATCGGCTTGCTTAATGCCAACGAAGCGCATCGTCGGTCGCCTTGCAGCTTCTGCGATCGCCGCAGCATCGATGATGTCATTCTTGTTCGATTTTACATAGACTTCACTGCGCCGGGATGATGCGGACGGAATGCCCCATCGTCTGCAACTTGGCGCAAGCCATTGGGAACCCGGACGGGATTCCATTCCGACAAGCGTTCTGTTCGCTCGTTCGAAGAACTGCAGTAGCGTCTCGCGCCGGAACTATCCAGGCCGACCACGTGGAAGAGGTTCTTTCCGATATCGATGCCGAAGACGGCGCATTGGCGCAGTTGGTTGCGATCCATAATTTCAGCCCTCCTTTGCCCACCTCCGTTATGCTCTCGGGAGACAGGGCGGACCATCCCATTAGCTCTAAGCCCTGCTCGTAAGCGGGAGGTGGTGAAGGGCATGTGCCGCGATTGGACGACCTCCCGGCCGGCGCCAATACAACTCAGGCGCTGGCGCGCTAATGACGTGATCAGGTTAAACCATCCCGCATCCAGCGCTCGGCTATTGCGAATGTGCGGATTGGATGTTTGCATTTGCGGCTGCAACCCTCGAGGCCTCCCTGGGTGACGCGACTTTGGGAGCCGCAAAACCACCGCGGATTGCTACATTCAACCGCACGTGATCCTTGGCCAGTTGTTGGATCGCCGCAGCGAGGCTCGCCTGAGCGCTGGACACCTGCCTTTGCGCTTCGAGAACATCGAGGAGAGAAGAGGCGCCATCAGTGTACGAGGCCGTCGAAAGCTTCAGTGCTTCTTCGATCGTTTCTACTTGCCTGCGACGTGAGTTCTCTGTGTGAACGTCGCGTCGGACGGCTGTCAAAGCGTCCTCGACTTCCTGCACAGCTGTCAGGACGGTTAATTTCCAGCTTATGTAGGCTGCTGCGGCGTCCGATTTAGAAGTCTCCACGTTTGCCCGCAAACGGCCGCCGTCCAGAATTGGGAGGTCGAGGCTCGGCCCGAAGGACCATTTCAAGATACCCCCGTGACGGCCGCGCTGCTTGTTATAGGAAGGGGTGATCGAGCCGGAGAGCGTTATCGCGGGGTAAAGCTGTGCTTCCGCCACGCCGATCTGTGCAGTCGCGGCGGCGAGATCCCGTTCAGCCTGGCGAATATCGAATCGATTGCGAATAAGATCGGCGGGAATGCCGGCATTGATCTTTCCGCGATAGACCGGCTGCCCTTCACTTTTCTGCAGTTGCTTGATCACTGTTTCCGACGGCAAAGCGAGGAGGGCCGCAATGTGATGCGCCGACACGCGAAAATTCAGTTCTAGCCTTGGTATTTCGGCAATCGTCGATCGGACAAGTCCTTCGGCTTGCAAGACATCCAGCCGGGAAGCCGCTCCCGCTTCGACTTGAAAATTCGTGAAATCGTAGGTCTCCTGGCGCGACTTCAGGTTCGCTCGGGAAATCGAGACGCGCTGCTGGTAGTACCGGGCGTCGATGTAGGAGGAAACAAGATCTTTGATTAGAGCTAGCTTTGCGGCGTCGACAGCCGCATGCGCAGAATCAAGAGAAGCCAGTGCGCTTTCAGTGCTGCGCCGGTACTGACCGAATACGTCCAGCAGCCAGGTCAACGATAGTTGCACGCTCGAGACATTCTGTGTGCTCGTGACATCTCCCCCTTTGCCGATCTCGCCGCTTGTCGTGTGTGATGCCTTGGGAAGGCCCCCGGCGCCAGCGATGGTGACGTCCGCGGCGGCGGCATTAACCCTTTCGAGCGCCTGCTGAACACTGAGGTTCTCATGCAGGCCGGAGGCAACGTACTGGTTGAGCGTACGATCTGAAAACGAATCCCACCACGCCGACACCGCAACATCGCCGGCGCTCTGTTTTGCACCCTCGGAAAACTTCTCCGGCAAAGGCGTTTCCGGCGGTGCATGGTCGGGCCCGAGCATGCAAGATGACAAAAGTAGCGGCAACACCGCAGCGGCCAGACGGAACGAATGCAATCAATCAGCCTCCATTACAGCGAAATTCAACTCAAACCCGTTTCGCCTGCCCGAAGGATGATGCCAGCGCGCAATTGCCGACGCAGCAGATCGAGAATTCCGGCGTGACACTACGAAATCGCGTGCAGCCAAAACAACAAGTCGACACCCGCTGGCGCGAGCTGGCGTCAAATCCCTTTAGGCCTGTCGTTCGGATCAAACTGAATGATAGTGATCCAATTAGCAGTGAGTGCCGGTCGGTTCTCGTTCTCGATCTCCACCGTAACCTCGTAGGTAGTCACCAGCATGCTTGCGCCGCGAAATTGACATTCAGAGAGAACGAAGCGACCGCGCACACGGCTGCCGGTCTTAACTGGTGACATGAAACGCACCCGGTCTAAGCCGTAGTTAAGGCCCATGGTCTGCTCGCGGATCTTTGGCATGCCGCTGAAGTTCATCGCCGACAGAAGCGAGAGTGTCAGGAAGCCGTGAGCGATAGTGCCACCAAACGGGCTTTCGACTGCCGCGCGTTCCGGGTGCACGTGGATGAATTGATGATCGTGTGTCGCATCGGCAAAGAGATCGATTGTAGTTTGATCGACGGTGATCCATTCGGATTTACCGAGCTCCTGGCCAATTCGCGACGGCACGTCGGCGAGCGAAAGTTCGTGCATACGACCTCACTTTTTTGATGTCTGATCAAGTCCTGGATTTTCTCGGAAGCGAGTTGCGATCTAACCAATCGTCACGATCATTCGACTGTGACTGATTTAGCCAGATTCCGCGGCTGGTCCACATCTGCCCCCATGACGACCGCTGTGTGATACGCAAGAAGCTGCAGCGGCAGAGAAAAGATCATCGGCGCGATAATCTCCGCAACATCGGGTAATACGATAGTGTGCATGGTGGGGAGTTTTGACATCGAAGCTCCCGTCTCGTCGGTGATCAGAATGATGCGGCCGCCGCGGGCGGCCACTTCCTGCATATTGGAGACAGTTTTATCGAAGAACCGATCATGTGGCGCGATGACGATGACTGGCATATTTTCATCGATCAGGGCGATCGGACCGTGTTTTAATTCTCCTGCCGCATAACCTTCAGCATGAATATAGGAAACCTCCTTGAGCTTCAGCGCACCTTCCATGGCCAATGGGAAACTCGTGCCGCGGCCGAGATAGAGCACGTCGCGGTAATTCGACAATTCCCGTGACAAGAGGTCGATCCCCGGCTTGATGTCGTTCAGCACCTGTCGCATAACGCTCGGCAACGTCGCCAAACTTTGGACGAGCAATTGTTCCTCGTCGTCTGCGATCGTGCCTCGCGCCTTGCCTGCGCCGATGGCTAGCGCAGCGAGAACAGCTAGCTGGCAAGTGAATGCCTTGGTAGAAGCAACGCCGATCTCTGGCCCGGCGAGGATCGGAAAGATGGCATCTGCCTCGCGGGCAATAGTTGATTCTCGGGTATTGACGACAGCGCCTATTCTCAGACCATGTGCTTTGCAATAGCGCAGCGATGCAAGCGTGTCAGCCGTCTCACCAGATTGAGAGATGAAGAGCGCTGCCGACCGCGGCGACAACGGGATTTCTCGATAACGGAATTCAGAGGCGACATCAATTTCAACGATTAAGCGTGCGTAGCGCTCGAACCAATATTTGCCAATTAGTCCCGCAAGATATGCCGTGCCGCAGGCGGAGATCGCGAGGCTCTCAACCCCGGCGAAATCGATTTCGGTTGAAGTCGTTGTGACATGACTATCGTTGACATTGATGTAGTGACCAAGAGCACCGGCGATGACCTCCGGTTGCTCGTAGATTTCCTTCTCCATAAAATGCGGGTGATTGCCCTTGCCGACCAGGTCTGCGGTAGCAAGCGATGTGTGCCGTGGGCGCGTAACGACATTGCCTTCGATATCGAAAACCTGGACACTCGTTTTGCCTACAACAGCCCAATCGCCATCGTTCAGATATGTGATGTCATTGGTGAACGGAGCAAGAGCGATCGCGTCGGAGCCTAGAAACATCTCACCATCGCCGTGGCCTATCACTAACGGTGGTCCATTGCGCGCCACCATAATGGTCGCGGGATCATCCTCAAACAGGATGGCAAGAGCGAAGGCGCCCTCGACGCACTTCAACATGGCATGCATTGCCTCAAGGCATCCCATGCCACCCCGGCGGAATTTTGTCAGGAGATGCGCAATCACCTCGGTGTCCGTGTCAGTCTGGAACTTGGCCCCTACCTCCGCCAATGCGTCCTTTAGCTTGGAGAAATTTTCGATGATGCCGTTATGAACAACGGCTACACCATCGGTAAAGTGCGGGTGAGCGTTGCATTCTGTCGGTGCGCCATGGGTCGCCCATCGTGTGTGGGCAATGCCGACGGTGCCGCTCAGGGGCGCTTCCTTCAATCTCGTTTTAAGGTTCCCGAGCTTGCCTTCCGCACGGCGTCGGTGCAATTCTCCTTCGAAGATCGTAGCAACGCCGGATGAATCATAGCCGCGATATTCCAGCCGCTCCAAGGCTTCGATCAGTCGCTCCGACACGGGCTTATGTCCCACTATGCCAACAATTCCACACATGCTCGTCACCCATGTCAAGAGCCCCCGACAGGTAATCAGGAGGCGGACGCCGCTCGGCGCGTGTCCTCCAGCGCGTGCTAATAAATCCAAACAGATTAGTAAAATTGATTGTTGGGATAGCTATCATCCACGTTATGGATGCAGTGTACTTAGGTAGCTGGTCAATCAACGCTGTACGTGGCGAAAGGCGCTTTCTGCAGAGTGGGACCGATAGGCTGCGCCGGGTGATCGGTGCCTACTTCTGAAGATGTTCCTGGCGACAGCAAGATATTTACCGACGACATACCGCGCGTGATTTCTATTCAGAGCGAGCAATTGTCATTCATCGAGCGCACGAAAACAATTCGTGCTCATGCAGGTGAAGCGGTCTGTATCTGCGAGTTGAGCCTAAACGTAATTGGCCCCTTCGCATGCGACCAGTTCGCAACTCATAAATCGGAAGCAGAACCAGCATCTCCTGGAAAACATCAGTCGATCTAGATTCGACAGGTTGGTTTCGGGCGCCGATGGGAAGGAGGCTTTGGCATGGGACGAACGCAGGCTATCTTCAAACGGTCTCCGAGGAAAGGTCACATGGCCGCGTGTGTCGGCAGTAGATGGTGCCTTAAGTTTTCGACAGGACAGCCGGATCCTGACACTGGAATCCGGCGGTCCGGTGCAATGTGCAGCCGGTCGTAGCAAACGCGATCAGTAATCACTTAGCACGGACTGACCGACCGCATTTGCAAAGAGAACTGCGTCAGAGTGCCGACGGTCGCACGGGCCATGGCGACCCAGAATCGTCGTTCGCACAAGCAACGAGACTACCCCTAACCACCGGATTTTCGCCCGACGCCTACTTTTATGATTGCGGCAAGCGTCCACCAACCCTGACCCGAGCTGGATTTCCCATCGCCGTGCTTCCAGCAGGAACATCTCGAGTGACCACGCTACCAGCGCCAATGACAGCATGATCGCCGATCGTCACGCCCGGGAGAATGATTGCTCCACCTCCAATCCAGACGTGCCTGCCAATGCTGACCGGTCGTCCCAACTGCAACCCAGCCTGGCGCTGCTCTGGATCATGTGGATGGTCCGCAGTATAAATCTGCACAGCAGGCCCTATTGCGGTTCCGTCGCCGATAGTCACTGCTGCCACGTCAAGGATGACGCAGTTGAAATTGATGTAGACCCACGCTCCGATCCGGATGTTGAACCCGTAATCGCAGTGGAACGGAGGACGAATAGCAGCTCCAAGCCCGACAGCCCCCAATCGTTCTAACAGAAGCGCATGCCACCGCTCGGCGGGGTCGCCCAGCGTGTCATTGTACCGTTTCAGCCAAGCCCCGGTGAGGAGCAACTCGGCTTGGATCTCAGGATCCGCTGCGTTATACATCTCGCCTGCGAGCATCTTTTCTTTTTGGCTGCGTGTCATCGTCTCTTCTCAGATCTTGTTCGAGGAGTGGTCGGTCATTGCGCTCGGATTCACCTGGTTGCCGGCAGAGCGCACAGAGGAGTTAACAGCAATCTTTCGCCTTTTCGCGGCTGGTTCGAAAGTCATCTGCTCAAGCGCGGCAAATCCTGCAGATAGGCAGACCGGAAGCGACCTTCGCATTCACCGGCTGGGGGAGGGCACAATAAGATGTGTCTATTTAGCTTGGCAGATTCCGAACACAGCGGCAAGCGCATAGGCAGACCAAGGCTGACTAAGAGACCGTCATAAAAAGACTTTTACTCAAGTTACTGCCCAGCTTCCCGAAGGTTTATTCTATTCCAGTCTCTATGGGCCGTCCGCCTTGCTCGATGCCGGCGGGAATGCAAATCGTCAGCGTCTTGGCGGGGCGCGGCATGACGAAGGGCTGGTTCACCGACGGAGGCCGCTATCGCGGCCGCCGTCAATAGAATCCTTGGAACCTGAAAGATTACCGCTCGCCAGTGCCTATGAACTGCTCATTAGCTGTAGTTTCTTTCACCCACCGATTGCTTCTTAGCGTGCAGAATTGGGTCGCCAGGGTGACAAGCGCGCGACAGCGGGCGGAGGTGGATATTCCACTTTCCGCCTCACCTTCGCGCAAGACCGGACGAGAACTGCTGGATGTAGGAAATTCACCCCTTACTGGCAGGCGGTCAGGCCCCCCGGATTTCGAATGGCGGCAAAACCGACGCCGTCGATCGTGTTGTCGTTACGGGCAATGAAGCAGTAATTGTCATCGGCGGGGGGAGCGGCGACGATGCAGGAGTTGGCCCCAGCCGGAATGACATAGGTGTCGGCTCCGACGATCGCAAAGACGGAGGCCGTTCCGTTCGGATGGGGCACCGGCTGCTTGGTGAAGAGGATCGCGTCGTTCGGCGGGGCGACCGCAATGGGCTGGTAGTTCCGGCAATCGGACGAAAAAACGAGTTGCGCGGCGGCAGGCAGCGCTGTTGCGAGGATAGAGACGATGGAAATGGCAAGCCCGGCAGCGATTTTATCGCGACGTGCTGTTTGGCCAGCGAATTTCGACGTGATACGTAACATTGCTATATTCCTTTCGGTTCAAGGGTTGGCTTGTTCAAGCGTCAATGATGATCCGGTTCTCTGGGTCTACGGTCCTCCTGTCGCCGAAAAGGTTCCGTCAGCTTTGTAAGTCACGGTGTAGATCGCGTAGCCGATGGTGAAATCGCAGCATGCCGAGTTGCTCTCGTCATAAGTCACGGTGCTTCCGACCGGCTGGTAGCCCATCTTCACGAAAAAGATCTGTTTCGGTATGCAGTTCATGACGGCGTTGGGGAAAGGAGCGACGAAGCTCGAGAGTATGATAGCTTGATTGTCGTTTAGTGCGACGACGCCACAATAGAGCTCGGGACGCGGCAACGGCGTGTAGGAAGGCACGTTTATGCCAAATCCTCCGATCGCAACTCCGGCTTGATTGGCGGGCGCGGAAAGTCCAAGCGGATCGAGCGTCAAGGTCGTGCAATTGTCCGGCGAACCGTCGACCGTGGTGAGCGTAACCGGTCGGAACGCCGAGCTGCTGCCGACCACGGATAGCGTGGCGGCATTGAGCGAGAGAAGCGCGATAAGCTGCGAGGGGGACGCCGCCTGTTTGGTGCTGAGGGCACCTGCATAGACCTGACTGTCCAAACCGAAATTGATCTGCGCTCCCGAACTTGCGTAATTGCCGATGCTTTGGCAGCCGAGACTGCCGCTGAGGATGGGACCATGGCTCGGCAGCAACGGAAATGCCGCCTGCTTCTGGAAAACATAGAAATATTGCGTCGTCTGCGAGAAGTTCCGAACGATGATCTGGTAGGACGAACTGGTCATGGCGTGTGACAATCCCCTCTGAGATCAAGCCTGTCCGTCGCCCGGCGGGCGGCGGCAACGCGCGAATGCTGCGCATGCAGGTGAAGAGGGGACGGTTCTTCACCTGCATGGCTGCCAAGGTTTACTGGAGCTGCGTGGTCCAGGTGCCGTCAGATTTCAGGCTGACGTTGCAGACGGAATAGCCGCCGGTGAAGTCGGAAAGCGCCGCGTTCACGCTCGACTGCGTGAAGTTCATCACGACACCTGGCGTGTAGGCGCCGGTCTGGACATAATATTTCAGGATCGGCTGGCAATCGGTATTGCTGGCCGGGTTTGCCTGCACGAAGTTGGAGAGCACGATGCCGCCATTGACGGCAACCGCTGAGCCGACATTGAAGTAGGGCGGCGAGTTGAAGACCGGCGTGGTGATGCGGAATGCGCCAGGCTGTACACCTTCCCCGTAGATTGGCGAGGATAGTCCGAGCGGATTGACCGTCGCAGTCGTCCAGTCGTTCGGTTTACCGCTGCCACCCGAACTCGGAGCAAGATCAATGGCGCGGCTGGCTGACGAGTAGCCGGAAGAGGCGCCGATTTGCGGCGGTGTATTCGCCTGCTGGATGCCGGCATAATATTGCAGGTTGACCTGGAAGGTCAGGATCGCGCCGGTGTTGTCGTAGTTGCCGAGCGACTGCGAGAAAAGGCTGTTCGAATAGACTTGCCCGCCGCCGGTATAAATTGCCGGTTGCTGGAAGAAGTAGAAGTTTTGCGTCTGGGATTCGTAGTTTTTCACGTTGATGGTCAACATTGTAGACATGTCGGCAACCCTTCTGCGTTGATAGTGAAAACAAGGGTCTTCGCGTCGGCGAGGGCAGGGTGGGCTAGCCTTCCTGCCGGTCCCGTCAATGAAACCCTAATTAGAAAGATCGTTGATGCTGCTCATTTAAGCAACCTAAAGCTGTTGAGCGCAAGTTAAAAAAACCGTTCAGAATTGTGCTTAGCGTAAGGCGTGTTCCGGAGGGATGGATTCGAGCAGCCCAATAAGATTGGACTGAGCCGTCGCAGATCGGCCGCGTAGCGCCATTACCCACAGCAATTCCGTGGCGGAGATCGCGCTGTTCCTATGCCCGTCCATGGTCCCTCGCCCCAAGAGCAGCCAATCGAGGGAAACATCCAGCAGGCGCGCGAGAGCGCAGGCGCTTTCCAGGGACGTATGGCCGCCATTTTGCCAGCGCGAGACGGCCGCGACTGATACATTCAGTTCGGCTGCAAGAGCGTGTACTTTCCGGAACTTGCCCCGAGATATCGCTTCTCGAATGCGTTTGCCGCGGGCTGGATCGTAGGTCACGAACGATTCTTCCTTGGTTGCGTTGAAGTGGCAGCCACAGCGAGCTTGAGATCGATCAAGCTTCGGAAATGCCTGTGAAAATGAAAGGTAAGTCGAAGCGCCGGTCAATCTGGTGAAATATCCAGATTGCTCGAGGTCGGCCCCTGTTGTGAAACATCGACGATCAGGAGGAACGGATATGTTGCGGATACTCACCAAAGACATGCTCGAGACCGATCGACGTGCATTCGATGCAATGTTTCGGGCTCGCGCCGTCGTTTTTCGCGATCGGCTGGGATGGCAGGTCGATGTCCGGGATCAATGGGAGAGGGACCGATATGATGAGGTCGAAGATCCCGTATATCTCGTCACTCAACGACCTTCGGGCACACTGACAGGTTCGCTACGCCTGCTGCCGACCACTGGCGCGACGATGCTCAAAAGCGAGTTTCGGCATTTCTTCGATCAGCCTATCGACGTCGACAGCCCGACGACCTGGGAATGTACTCGCTTTTGCGTTCACCCATCTGCCGGACACATCGCGCAATCGCGCGCAGTCGCCACCGAACTGCTCTCAGGGCTTTGCGATCTTGCCCTCGGCGCCGGTATCGAAAACATCGTCGGCGTCTATGATGGGGCGATGGTCGGGGTGTATCGCAGGCTCGGCTGGAGGCCGACGCCGCTTGCCCGATCACTGCCCGAGATCGGCAAACTGTATGTCGGCCTGTGGGACGTGACTGCAGATAACTGTCGGACACTTCGCACCAACCTAGCCCGGCTTCTCAATCAAACCTCTTCCTGTCCTGGCAGGGCCCTTGTCGATGGTGGCATGCGGTAAGGCCAGTCGCCGTCCCGCCGCCCACAGTGTCGTCAGTTCCTTAACCTGTTCTTCACATCGCGCCATGGTTGCCATAAAATGTTCTTTTCTCGCTAACCGCGAAATGTTACGATTACCCCAGTCAGGAAAACACACAACCGCGAGTCCATCTCATGCTGCGCAGTTCTCGTTTTTTCTACAGTTTGGACCGGATCTCCGCATCGCCGACGTTGGAAGATCTGGAAACGACGCTGGACGAAGTCCGCCACATCTATGCGATATCGCACATGGTTCTGCATGTGACCCGCTCCTCGGGCGCAGCGGCCAACAATCCATTGCTGATGCTGACCTACCCGCCCGAATGGGTGAAGCAATATCTTGCCCGGGATTACTTCAGCATCGATCCCGTCGTGCGGCTCGGACAGCGCGGCTTTCTGCCCGTGGAATGGTCCGCGTCAAAATGGGATTCAGGGCGGGCTCACGGCTTCTTTAAGGAGGCGATGGCCTTCGGTATCGGGCAGCAAGGCGTGACACTGCCGGTGCGTGGGCCTCACGGGGAGCGATCGCTGTTTACGATCACCTCCAATCAGCCCGCCTCCTACTGGCGTCGGTTCCGCATGGACAGCATGCGCGACCTCCAGTTTCTCGCCCACCATCTCCACGACAGGGCCATGGTTCTGTCGGGCCTGAGAAAAACTGCGGATTTTCCGCAATTGTCGCGCCGCGAACTGCAATGTCTCGATATGACGGCCAGCGGCCTAATGGCAAAGCAGATCTGCGCCCGCTTGTCCATTTCGGTAAGTGCGGTGCAGCTCTATCTTGCGTCGGCACGCCGAAAGCTGACCGTCGCCACGACCAGTGAAGCTGTCGCCAAAGCCACGGCGCTCGAATTGATATCAGCGTGGTGATCGCTTTCTCCGATGACCACGAAGGCCGCAAAGTCACCGAAGGTTCATCAATGCCAACAAGCAGCGGTGCCGAGCCCACTTCGTCAGACGTGTGTGCTCGCTGATGCCGGAAAGAGCGGGCGACGGGCTGCATCCCTCTCATCCCACAGCCTTTGCCCCGAGACGGCGGAGTAGCATGGTTTGCGCGGAGGAAAATTTGAGATGCGAGAGTATCCGGGGAATTAGAGCGAGACTATTTGACAGGATTGCGGTGCCTGCTTCAAGCATGTGCCGCTGGCCTTACAAGGGTTAGTCGTGACGATCTTCACTTCATTGCACCTGCTTGAACGCAAGGACAGCATTCATGCCGCCCATGGCGAAGGCGTTGCTCATGGCCACGCCCACCCTGCGCTCCCGGGGCACATTTGGCGTGATGTCCAGATCACAATCGGGGTCTGGTTCGCGATAGTTCGCCGTGGGCGGCACGACACCTTCTTGGATCGCCATCACGCAGGCTATCATTTCGAGCGCACTTGCTGCCCCGAGGCAGTGCGCGTGAGTGGATTTGGTGGAAGAGATGGACATCGATCGCGCATGGTCACCAAAGACGCGCTTAATCGCCGTCGTTTCGATCTGATCGTTGGCCTTGGTGCCGGTGCCATGGGCGTTGAGGTAGTCTACATCCTCGGCATTTAAACCCGCATCAACAAGGCAGGCGCGCATCGCCGCCTCCGGCCCATGCACAGCTGGTGCAGCTATGTGGTAGGCATCGGCGGAAAGGCCGATGCCGGCGACCTCGGCAAGCATCGTTGCACCGCGGGCGGCGGCATGCTCATAGCTTTCCAGCACGGCCATGCCCGCACCTTCGCCCAAAACTAGTCCTTTCCTGTCGCCCGAGAATGGCCGGCAAGTATCTGGAGCGAGTACGCGCATTGCTTCCCATGCCTTAAGCACGATCCACACGAGTGGCGCGTCGCTTCCTCCAGCTAGCATAACGTCCGCCCTACCGAGCTTGATCTGATCTACCGCTGAAGCGATCGCATGGTTGGCCGAGGCGCAGGCAGAGGTGGCACCGAAGACTGGCCCCCGCAGCCCGAGGTTCATACTTACCTGACAGGCGGCCGCGCTAGGCATTGCCTTTACCCCAGTGAATAGCTCAGTGCGAGTCGCGCCGCCCAATAGGAGGGTGCGGTAGGCCTTCTCGGTAGCGTCCCAGCCGCCAAAGCCAACGCCCACTGTCGCGCCGAAACGGTGGGCATTTCCTTCATTGCACGAAAGGCCGGCCTGTAGCATGGCTTGTTTAGCTGCAAGCACGGCTAGCAGGCTGAAGCGGTCCATGGAGATGAGCTGTTTGCGATCAATGTCGTGTTGAGGCAGCACCTTGATCTCGGTCCCGATCATCCCCTTCAGCTCATGAATCTCTGAGTTTGAGATCGGGCCGATGGCGGAGCGGCCTTCGCGCATCTCCGTCCAGATAGAGGAAGCATCGGTGCCCAGTCCGCACAGTCCGCCCAATCCGGTGATAACGACGCGTCTGTCCATTCAGACCTCCTTGGTGAGCAAGCCACGGACGGCTTCCACCACGTCGCCGATATTGTTGAGGTTCGACCAGGCATCGGCCGTATTCATCTCGATCTTAATGCCGTAGAGCTGCTCCAGATCCCAAAGGACATCGGCCAAACCCAGCGAATCGATGCCAAGTGAAGTCAGCTCAGTGTCAGTCGTTATTTCGCCGAGCGCTACGATCGTTCTCCCGCCGTCTTCAGCTTTGACGAGCTTATTGATCGCACTGATAATTTCCAGTGTGAGTTGATCAGCCATTTGTATTCCTCTCCATCATGCCTAATTTCGACGAGCCGACGGCCTTGCGAGAAGGCTCGATCTAATTGCTGCTAACATCGGAAGATGTTCCGGCTCGTCTGCGAAGTGACGACAGAAACCAATAAAACTTACCGGAATCTCACCGCGCGGCTGCCCTGCTATGGATCATATGGGATCATTGGTAAAATTGATTGTGTGGATCAAAAGCATCCACGCTATGGATTGTGGCTCGACATATTGCCGCGGCTAACTTCTCGCGCCGGCGCCGTTTCAAACCTTCAAGAACAAGATTTATTGCGGAATCGAAAGTAGAGCTTCGGCTACTATCCCGGGTCGGCGCGTTGGTCATTTTCGCGCAGAAGCGCATGTGCGGAAGGTCGGGGAAGTCACCGCAGCTGAATGCTGGTTTCCGCGATGGGCCGAACATAAGTTACAGGAATAAAGTTTTGAATCACTTTTGCATGAGGCCAGGGAAAGCATACGAATCGTACCTTCTCAGGTAGAAACGATCGCTCTCGGCAATAGCTTCGATTGCTAGCTGAGCTGAGGCGGCGGGGGCCGCCTGTAACGTAATGCCTCCTTTGGGAACACAGCCAACGCGTATGGATCTAATTACTGGGGCTGTGAAATGAGCCGGCGGTGCCGCTTACGACGTACAACTTTCCATCTCAGATTCCATGCGCGAAGCCTCTTGGATCATAATCTCGCGCATCCAGATGTTTCCAGGATCAGTGTTGTGAAGAGCCGGCCATTGGACAGCCTCAGTGAACGAAAGAAGCGGCAAAGGATGCTCAATGATTCTTAGTGGGATAGTTCGTTCGTAATGTTTGACCAGCCGCAGGGGGATGGTTGCTATTCGATTAGTGCGAGACAGCAATGGCGGGATCAAGTTAAACCCCGGGACGACGAGCTCAATACGCCTCTTGAGGCCGTGCTGCATCAATAACCATTGCTCTACGGAAGGCTTAAGACCACGTCCGAACTTAGCCGCAACATGTCCCATGGACATATATTGCTCCAAGGAGAGCTGCCCTTGTAACTGCTCGTTCGTAGGGCAGCCGACGCACACCAGTCTCTCTTCGAAAAGCCTTGCCTTCGGATGGGCGCCGGACATGAATAAATCCGGGAGGATCAGAAAATCGACATCACCACGGCGGAGAAGCTCCTCCGGATCGTCGTCAAGTGGCAGCAACTCGAAGCTGACCCCTGGCGCCTCCCGAGCTAAGCGCAGTATTATCTTGTCGAAGAAGACCAGTGCCATGAAGTCTGAGAGGATAATTCTGAATCGGCGGTCCGACTCCGCTGGGTTTATTGGATCCCAAGCGATAACGGAGAGCTGAATATGCAAGAGGGCTTCGCGGACAGCGGGGGCAAGTGCCTCTGCACGCGGGGTCGGAACTAGCTCCCGTCTCTGCATGATAAAAAGGTCGTCGCGGAAATAGTCGCGCAACCTAGAGATGGCGGCGCTCATGGCGGGTTGGCTGAGGTTGATGCTGCGCGCCGCTGCTGTGAGCTTGCGCTCGGTCATTAGAGCGTCGAGTGCTACAAGAAGGTTTAGATCTAGGCCTTTAAAACGCATGGGTTGAATATCCATTCCATAGATGATTGCCATCCAAACAATCAATTTTACCAATCTTTCGGATCACTTATAGAAAACCCGGAACTTGATCAATATCAGGGGCCAGGAACTAAAAAACGAAGCGCCGGGCAGGGGCCCGGTTTGAGACTCTTAAACCTCTTAACCGCTCGATTGCCTAACCGGCAATCCAACAAGTATGCGCAACAATATCGCGCAGCTCTGATCGTGGTTGGGCGAAGAAACAACTTGGAGCTTTTGCATGTCTTCTGAAGTGCGATGGAAAATCTGCTGGGAAAATGAGCTGGAAGCTTCCGACCACGCGGAACTCGCTGATTTTTTTTGTAAGACCTATGGGCCGACGGGAGCGTTCAATGCCAAGCCGTTCGAGACTGGCCGAAGCTGGGGTGGTGCGAGGCCCGAACGCCGCGCAATCGCATATGACTCGCACGGCGTCGCTAGCCACATGGGCTTGTTACGCCGCTTCATAAAGGTCGGTACGACTGATTTGCTTGTGGCTGAGCTAGGCCTGTACGGAGTGCGACCGGATCTAGAAGGATTAGGCATCGCTCACTCGGTCCGCGCCATGTTTCCGGTTCTGCGCCAGTTGAGTGTTCCATTTGCTTTCGGAACAGTTCGCCACGCCATGCGGAATCATATGGAAAGATACTGCCGAGACGGGACCGCCAATATTATGACCGGGCTGCGTGTGCGCTCCACGCTTCCAGACGCGCATTCCGACCTGCCAGCCACGCGCACTGAAGATGTCCTCGTATTGGTGGTTCCCGTCGACCGTCCGATGACTGAGTGGCCTGCGGGCTCGTTGATTGAACGAAACGGGTCGGAACTATGAAGCGGCCTGCATATATGAGCGAAGTACCGGTCAATCACACAAACGGCCAGGAAGATCGCTGCGTTTACTTGACGTTCGACGACGGTCCTAATCCATTCTGCACGCCGCAAATCCTAGATGTTCTAGCTGAGCACCGTGTTCCGGCGACATTTTTTGCTATCGGCTCATACGTGAAGGATCACCCCGAACTCATTCGGCGCCTTGTGGCGGAAGGTCATGATGTCGCCAATCATACCATGACGCATCCCGACCTCGCCACCTGCGATCCCAAGGATGTGAAACGTGAAATAGACGAGGCGCATCAAGCTATTGTCTCGGCCTGTCCCCAAGCCTTGGTCCGGCACTTACGAGCGCCTTACGGGGTTTGGACTGAAGACGTCCTTTCAGCATCGGTGAGGGCTGGACTTGGAGCCGTTCACTGGTCGGCCGACCCTAGAGACTGGTCTTGCCCGGGCGTCGACGTGATCGTTGATGAGGTGCTTGCTGCTGCTCGGCCTGGGGCAATCGTGCTTTTGCACGACGGGTGTCCTCCCGATGAGGTTGAGCAATGCTCGCTTGCCGGACTCCGTGACCAGACGCTCATAGCACTCTCTCGAATTATTCCGGCACTGCATAGCCGCGGATTCGAGATTCGTTCACTTCCCTGAAACACTGGACAAACGAGAAACCATGACCCTGCTCGCAACAACCAGCATCGCCGCCATCTCGCTTTATGCAATGCTCTCCACCGTTTACAAGAGCGCGCAGGTCTTTCATGCTAGGCGGACAACGATCTCAACAACACCTGCGAAAGACATTGAAACCAACCCCGTGCCAAGCGTTGATGTCATCGTGCCGTGCTTCAACGAGGACCCAATCGTTCTTTCGGAATGCCTCGCGTCGCTTGCGGAGCAAGATTATGCCGGAAAATTGCGCATCTATGTAGTCGACGACGGTTCCAAAAATCGCGACGCGGTTGTGGCTCAGCGCGCTGTCTATGCAGACGATGAGAGATTCAACTTCACAATTCTCCCTAAAAATGTTGGAAAGCGCAAAGCGCAAATCGCCGCTATAACCCAGTCCTCTGGGGATCTCATTTTGAATGTGGACTCAGACACCACGATCGCCCCCGACGTCGTATCTAAGCTTGCCCACAAAATGCGGGATCCAGCAGTCGGTGCGGCGATGGGCCAAATGAAAGCCAGCAACCAGGCGGACACCTGGCTAACTCGCTTGATTGACATGGAGTACTGGCTTGCCTGCAACGAGGAGCGCGCGGCACAAGCTCGCTTCGGTGCAGTTATGTGTTGCTGCGGCCCATGTGCGATGTACCGTCGGTCTGCTATGCTTTCGCTGCTCGATCAGTACGAGACGCAGCTTTATCGCGGCAAGCCGAGTGACTTCGGCGAAGATCGCCATTTGACGATTCTCATGCTGAGCGCAGGCTTTCGAACTGAGTATGTTCCGAGTGCCATCGCGGCGACAGTCGTTCCAGACACGATGGGTGTTTATCTACGCCAACAACTACGGTGGGCACGCAGCACCTTTCGGGATACTTTGCTTGCGCTTCCTGTACTGCCTGGTCTCGATCGATATCTCACGCTGGACGCAATCGGGCAAAATGTCGGCCTGCTACTTCTTGCGCTGTCGGTATTGACAGGAATTGGCCAGTTTGCGCTGACCGCCACACTACCCTGGTGGACGATCCTGGTCATTGGATCCATGACTCTTGTCCGCTGTAGCGTGGCTGCCTATCGCGCCCGCGAACTGAGGTTTCTGGGTTTTGCTCTCCACACGCTTGTGAACATCTTTCTCTTAATTCCCTTGAAGGCCTATGCCCTTTGTACCCTATCCAATAGCGACTGGCTGTCGCGCGGATCAGTCGCGATTGCGCCCACGGTTGGGCAGCAGGGCGCTACCAAAATGCCAGGGCGGGCGACATCTGAAATTGCCTATAGTGGCGAGTGATGAACGCGTCACTGCAGCTCAAAATCTGGGACAAGAAATGAACGGGCAATTAACGAATTTGAAGACGACGATCGCTGATCCGCACCAGGATCATCTCATCCTATCGGAGCGGCAGCACCAATCGAAATTTAAGGCAATGGATTCGCCTTCTGGCTCATTGTCCCCAGTCGCAATCGACCTGGCCGGCGTTTCGAAATCATATGGTGGTAAAATCGTCGTCAATGACTTGTCGTTTACTATCGCCGCAGGAGAATGTTTTGGTCTTTTAGGACCGAACGGCGCAGGTAAAAGCACGATCACCCGTATGATCCTAGGAATGACGTCGCCGAATGCAGGCAAGATCACTGTACTCGGAGCGCAGGAGCCGGGCCAGGTTCGCTTGGCGCGCGCGAAAATCGGGATCGTGTCTCAGTTCGATAATCTCGACCTGGAATTCACGGTCCGCGAGAACCTTTTGGTATACGGCCGCTACTTCCGCATGAGCACCCGAGAAATCGAAACGGTGATCCCATCGCTGCTTGAATTTGCGCGACTTGAAAGCAAGGCGAATACGCGTGTGGCAGACCTATCGGGAGGGATGAAGCGACGCCTCACTTTGGCGCGTGCGCTCATTAATGACCCGCAGCTACTCATTTTGGACGAGCCGACCACTGGCCTCGACCCACACGCGCGCCACTTGATCTGGGAACGACTTCGATCGCTGTTGGCATGCGGCAAGACAATTCTTCTGACGACCCATATCATGGAAGAGGCTGAGCGGTTGTGCGACCGGCTGTGCGTGCTTGAAGCTGGGCGAAAGATCGCCGAGGGCCGACCGCATGCCCTGATCGAGGAGCAGATTGGCTGTCCTGTGATCGAAATTTATGGCGGCGATCCGCAGGAGCTTAGTCTCTTGATCAGGCCGAATGCTAGGCGACTGGAGATCAGCGGAGAGACCCTGTTCTGCTACACGCCTGATCCAGAGCAGGTGCGCGCGCAGCTGCGTAGATATACGGGCCTGCGCTTGCTGGAGCGTCCACCAAATCTAGAAGATGTCTTCTTGCGGTTAACCGGACGCGAGATGGAGAAGTAGAATGAGCGTAGCAGCATTATCCGCCGGCGGTTTAAATTGGCTCGCAGTTTGGCGCCGGAACTATTTGGCTTGGAAAAAAGCGGCGTTGGCATCCATTCTGGGAAATCTAGCCGATCCCATTATATATCTATTCGGGCTCGGCGCTGGATTGGGAGTGATGGTGGGGCGCGTTGACGGCGTATCGTACACTGCTTTTTTGGCGGCTGGAATGATCGCGACAAGCGCGATGACTGCTGCAACCTTCGAGACTATCTATGCGGCCTTTGGCCGAATGGAGGGCCAGCGCACCTGGGAAGCAATGTTATACACGCAGCTCAGGCTGGGGGATATCGTCGTTGGGGAAATGGCGTGGGCGGCAACCAAGGCGTCGCTCGCAGGCACCGGTATTGGTATCGTCGCCGCCATGTTGGGATACACTCACTGGCTGGCTCTTCTCTACGCTCTTCCGGTCATCGCCATCACGGGCTTAGCCTTTGCGAGCCTTGGAATGGTCGTCACGGCCCTCGCGCCCAGCTACGATTATTTCATATTTTATCAAACGCTGGTCATCACACCGATGTTGTTTTTGTCAGGCGCAGTCTTTCCCGTAGACCAGTTGCCCGTAGCATTCCAACAGATAGCCGCCTTCTTGCCCTTGGCACATTCGATAGATGTTATACGCCCGACGATGCTGGGCCAACCAATCGCCAATGTCTCCCTGCATATCGGCGTTCTCTGCATCTACATAGTCGTACCATTCCTCGTGTCGACCGCATTGCTTCGGCGGCGACTAATGCGGTGACGGATGCTGCTTCACATCATCATCAGAATCAATCCGGTCGGTTTGCTTTGCTTGGCCCGGCATCTCGCAAGTCGTATGGAGGCCAGGCGACGGCGCGTCTCCTGGTAAACGACTGGCCTTGTGATGACGGTGAGGAAAGGCTGCCGTCAAGGGTGCCGACACATTGCGTGCGGTCAGTGCGGGTATCGCCGCTGTCTCGCTCGTGCAGCAGGGAGTTGAAGAGCGGCGACCGGATCTGCCCTCAAGCGCAAAACGGTCCAAATTCAAGTGCTAGCCGCCTTCAACGTCACGTGTGCGCCGAGAGCCTGCCCCATCTGGCATGTCCCGGATGCACCACTCCTTCTCACCAAGTTGCTTCGAGCACCATGTTCAGCGGCGTCTGGGCTGCTCGTCTGACATGTGTGAACCCGCCTGACCGGATCACCTCCGTCAATCGCTTCTCTCCCGCCTGAGCGCCAAGTGCTAATCCCGTCTCCTGCGCCAGGGAGGTGGGAACGCAGATCATCGTCGAGGCGGAGTAGTAGAGCCGCCCGACCGGGTTGATATTCTCCTCAAGCGTGTCTCCCGCCAAAGGCTCGACGACCATCCAGGTGCCGCCTTCCTTCAGCGCTTTTTTGATATGAGACGCCGCGGCTTCCGGGTCGCCCATGTCGTGTAGGCAGTCGAAGCAGGTGATCAGATCGAAGTCGCTACCGTCGAAGTCCTGCGCGCGGCCCACCTCAAACTGCACGTTCGTCAAACCGTGCGCTTCAGCGTGCGCTTTCGCAGCCGCGATCGAGCCCAAATGAAAGTCGTAACCCGTGAACTGGGATTTGGGAAAGGCCTGCGCCATCAGAACCGTTGATACCCCGTGCCCGCATCCGACGTCGGCGACCGTTGCACCCGATTTCAACTTGGCGTTCACGCCATCGAGCGCCGGCAGCCACTCCTGGACCAGCGCATTGACGTAACCAGGGCGGAACAGCCGCGCGACAGCGCAGAACATGCAGCCAGCCTGGTCACCCCAGGCAACGCCTTCACCTGTCTTGAAGGCAGACTGCACCTTCGCCTGATTTCCGACCATGGCGGCAGCCGTATCGAAGGCGCCAATCAGGTTGACCGGGCTGTCGGGTTCAGCAAACACGTAGGCCTGCTCGGGCGTGAGCGAGAACCGGCCATTCTCGTAATGCACATAGCCCGAAGCCGCCTGCGCTGCCAACCACTCGCGCACATAGCGAGGCGTGCATCCCGCGGCCACGGCAACCTCCTCGGCCGTCGCGGGTCCGATCGCCTTTAGCGTCTTGTAGAGGCCAAGGTCATCGCCGATCCGCACCAGCGGCACGCTGAATGCACCACCAAGGTCGCCAAAGATGCGGTCCACGAGCTCCTTAAGCGTTGTTTCGTTGAGTTGGTTCACGTCGGATTCCTCCAGGTATAAGGGCGACCTCTTGACGATCGTC
Source organism: Rhizobium sp. NZLR10 (assembly GCF_019685125.1). NCBI lineage: Bacteria > Pseudomonadati > Pseudomonadota > Alphaproteobacteria > Hyphomicrobiales > Rhizobiaceae > Rhizobium > Rhizobium sp. NZLR10. Next base: position 244,838 of record NZ_JABDWE010000009.1, read on the forward strand.
GTCTTCAACGGATCGGCAAAGGATGAAACTCGATACCCTGTGTTGGGTGTATGAACTGCTTACGCTTTGCACCAACGCTCGTTCCGACCTGCGCGCGCACTCTAACTGGATAGCCTCCTCGCATCGACAGTAACGGGCAGGCGCCTGTTCTGCGATAGGTCGGGAAGGGCAATCCGCCATCCGTTTTTCAGCAGAATAGAGCCGCCCCATAGGTTTTTGTGCTCAACCGAGACGATCGGTTCCTCGAGGTCTTTCTTGTGAATATAGGCCGATAAGCCGACGTCAGTTCTGCTGATTGTCACTCTCATGCACGTTCCTTCTCGCTGGCCGCTTTGGGAGCTTTGAAAGTGTTATCAAGGCCCATTATTCTGGTAGGAAATATCCCCAGGCCGACACCTCCGTTATGGCTCTACATCAGATTTGGGCGGAATCCGCTCCCTGGATGCGAAATTGGTCTTACGCGCTTTAGTCCAGTGACAATCAGGCAGGGACGCAGGTCTCCGGCATCGGACACACCGAAGCGCATTGTTGCGTGTCAAACTCACCGTTGCACTCGGTACATTTTTGTGAATCAACAACATATCCCTCACCTTTGAAACTGATCGCATCTGAGGGACATGCAAATTCGCAAGAGCCGCACTGGGTGCACTGGGATGCGATTATTTTGTAAGCCATTTTGTAGCTCCTGAGTCAGTCAGAGGGGGCTAAGCCGTCGGCATCGACGGGTTTCGGCCAAACTCGGCTGCGTATACCGCGCTAATTGAAGCCTCGATGTAAGCATAGGCAAATGCGTCCGTTGCTCGCACGCCAGCTTTTGCCAGCCGCTTCTTTGGTCCATCGCCAATTTTGGCAGAGAGCAGAATATCGATACCGTCGAGTGCAACGATGATGTGATCGAGAGCGCTGTCCTCGCCTACACCACCCAGGCAATACTGTTGAACCCTTCGGTGTCCCACTAAATCGATTCCCTTTCGAGAGACGGCATACAATTGGAGTTCTCTTGCCTGACCGAAATGCTCGTTGATCCGGCCGCCACCTTTGGTCGCCACGGCAACGGCAAGAGTTCCCGACGAATCCAGTGACTTGACTGCTTTGTTCGCGTCCAATTTTGCTGCAAATTGATCCTCTCGCTCATGCTCGACCAGCTTCCGATATACCTCGCGCTTGTTGGCATCGTATCCAGCTTTGGTGGAGATTTGGTCGAGAGCAAACTCTCGCTCGCGATCATCGCCCAGCAAACCGATGGCGTCGGCCCGACACTGTTGGCAGTGGCGCATAAGCTTAACGTTACCATCGAGACAGTCTTGAAGTGCCTTTAGTTCGAACTGCTCGGGGCAACGCTGACCCGTGAGACCGTAATAAGTGCCATGCGAAGGCTTTGAAATCAGGGGCACAACATTGTGCATGAATGCCCCGCGGTCTCTGATCCATCGGTTAACTTCCACGAGGTGCGTGTCATTGACGCCTGGAATCATAACAGAATTGATTTTGGTGAGGATGCCGCGTTCGGTCAGCATTTCCAAACCCAACATTTGGCGCTCGTGAAGGATCCTGGCACCTTCTATCCCAGTGTATCGACGATGACCGTGAAGTATCCATGGATAGATCTTCGCCCCGACTTCCGGATCCACCATGTTGATGGTGATCGTCACGTGATCGACGTTCATGTCAGCTAGCTCATCGACATGGTCCGGAAGCGCCAATCCATTGGTAGAAATGCATAGTTTGATGTCAGGTATTTCTCTGGCAACGCCTTCAAACGTCGCTACTGTTTTCTTCCAGTCGTAACAAGCGTCGCCCGGTCCGGCAATGCCGATTACGGAAAGCTCCGGCACTTTGCTGGCGACGGCAAGCACCTTGCGTAGTGCCTGGTCGGGAGTTAGCTTGACTGATGAGACCCCGGGACGGCTTTCGTTGGTGCAGTCATATTTGCGATTGCAGTAGTTGCACTGGATGTTGCAGGCAGGTGCGACCGCGACATGCATGCGAGCAAAATAGTGATGGGCTTGCTCTGAAAAGCAGGGATGGTCTTTGATTCTCTCCCAGATCCGCGCATCGATGTCATCCGTCACCGAAAGGTCATAGGACGAAGATGCGCGGCCGCCGCGCATAGCGGGCGCCATCGGCGCCCGGTCGAAGGGGGCGCTGCTGGTCATCCCGACCTTTATTTCCGGTTCCGACATCACACTGTTCCACTGTTGAGGAAGGTTAAATCTCCGAATGCAAAAGATTCCGGTCGACGAGACATGGTTGTTTCAGCGTTATGTCGCCTTACCGCTCGTTTCCCCGCTTGCTACCGGAGATGTCTTGTAGAAATGAAAATAGATCGCGCCCGAAGTCGTTGGGCCACGCTTACGGAGTTCTTGGCGATCGCCGTCACTCCTTCTTCACATCGATACGAAACCGGCGTAGCGCATAGCCGACCTGCCGCGGCGTTTTACCAAGGATACGAGCTGCTTTGGCCTGTACCCAACCAGCCTTCACCATTGCATTGATCAGTCGATCACGCTCAGTGAGACCCGGTGCCTCCATTGTGGCTGTGGCACCGCTGGGAGCGCCTGCGTAGGGGGCCAGTCCGCTCGACATTGTATCTCGTGGGTTGAGACTATGCACCGCGTCGTTGTCAATAACGTCGCGGGCGTCTTTCCAGAGGAGCGCCGAAGAACACTGGCCTTGCTGACAGGCGAAATCTGATGAAGCAATCGTATTTGAACTGGCGAGAGTAGCGGTCCTTTGCACGCAGTTGTCCAGCTCGCGAACATTGCCGGGGAAGGCGCATTTCGACAAAATGTCTATTGCCGACGGCGCGAAGTCGAGATCTCGATCATTTGCCTTGTTGAATTTCTCGAGGAACACTTGCGCTAGAAGCGAAATGTCTCCGTCGCGCTGGCGAAGTGGCGGCAAAACGATGGGCACCACATTGATCCGATAATAGAGATCGGCTCTGAACTCCCCACGAAGGACGGCCACTTCAAGGTTTTTGTTGGTGGCGCATATAACTCGAACGTCTACTTTCAATGTCTTCGTTCCGCCGAGACGTTCGAATTCGCCTTCCTGTAACACGCGCAATAACTTCGCCTGGAATTGTGGTGATACATCGCCAATTTCATCAAGCAACAGTGTTCCGCCATTTGCCAGTTCGAAACGTCCAGCTCGTTGAAGGAGAGCGCCAGTGAAAGCGCCCTTCTCATGGCCAAATAATTCAGATTCCAGAACGGTTTCCGACAGCGCGGCGCAATTCAACTTAATAAACGCCTTGCTTTTACGTATTGATAACGCGTGTATTGCTCTTGCAAAGCATTCCTTGCCAGTGCCGCTCTCTCCTCTCAAGAGCACCGCGGCGTTGGTCGCGGCCACGATCTCGGTGGTAGCTAATACCCTCTTTAGCGCGGGGCTCTCCCCAACGATCCAGTCGATTTTAGCGACTTGGGTGGGATGAGACTTCGGCTTGATTTTCGGAATCTGTCCTGCTTGTTGTTCTTCGGGGACTGATCCGCCACCGCTGCACAACTCGCGACGGCTAGCTTTGGCGATCAGGTTAGCGATGTGTTTCATAAGCGCCGTCTCGCCGGCCACCGCGCTGCCGTAAAAAGTGCGATCTATCCACAAAGCGCCAATTGCTTCCCCTTTCATTTTGAAGCCTAGAGCAACAGTTTTTTTCACAAAATGTGGCTCACCGCTAGCGAAGGCACAATTTATTGCATCCGACTGTTCAACCGTAAGAGAACGTAAGCGAACGTCGTGGCCATCGGCATGCCATACGGTTAGCTTGGGCTCTCGTCCGGTGCCGTAAATCACGATCACGCCGTCTCGCATTGGCAGATGTCTGTCGAGGGTGTTCATGACCACCTTCAGCGCGATCTCAAGAGGATAAGATATGAGATCGCTGGCGATTTCGGAGAGTAGCCGGGTCCGCTCGTCTGGTTTCGTCATGCCTGGGAACAGGCTATAGGTCACTGTTTTTTCCACTGGAGTCGCGCGAAATACGCCAAGGCATATTTCTAAATTGAACGTGTGCCTGACGGCGTGACAACTTAGCCTTTCGAGGGGTCGATATGTTGATGCACATTCACTTGCCGCTTGAGCAGTTGCACCGGTCGCTGCTATCGCGGCGGAGGTAGGAACTCTTCATCCGAATTTGAAGAGGACCCCGAACCCGCCTCGGGGATAATTCCACTTGATGTCGCCACTCGCTTCGCATAACACCCTGCATGTGCCGCATTCCAAGCAGCCATCGGAAACAATCGCCACCTGACCAATTTCATTAAGCTCGTAGCATTTGGCCGGACAGATTTGCGTCAAGGCGAGGAGGTTTGGGCTTGGCGACAGATGCGGTCGCACCGCAATGTGCGGACGTCCAGTATCGACGAGATATCGGTTTTGGTACAGCTTATCTTCAATGCGCTCAATCATGGTCGCCTTCATCCGAATTTTCTTTAACGCCAAGATACGGCGGAGCGGACCGCGTCGCTAATCAACCCCCAACGGGACCGTGCGTTGATAAAGGAGGCAGCTGTGGCCTTTTCCCTATTGATTTTAGGTGCACCGTCGACGCGCACAAAATTTTGCGCCGCCTGAGATATAAGCGTTGGATACGTCATGAAAAAATTGTGACTGTCGGTGTGGAGGAGGCTTGGAAGATCTTTGTGTTTGATCAGGTCTTTCATGACGAACGACTTATCCAGCATGCCCTTATAAAGAGAGAGATTGCGCTTCGTCATCAAGCCGCCACGGCTCTTTATCTGACAGATCGCTACGCCGGCCATGAGGCCTGATGTCATCGCGAGGTTTGATCCCTCCCTATGCACGGCATTGTTTAGTTGCGCGGCATCGCCCACGACCACCCACCCGTCGCCAAAGAGTTGCGGGATTGCCTTGAAACCCCCTTCGGGAATAAGATGCGCGGCGTATTCTTTTATCTCTGATCCGGCCAGTAATGGTCGGATCGAGGGATGTTGCTTGAAGGCGTCAAGAAGGCGGTACGGATTTTCCATGCCTTCCGCTAAACCGGAGACGAGGCAGCCGATCCCCACCGAGATCGACTCCTTGTTGGTATAAAGGAAGCCCAGTCCGGCCATTCCGCGTGAGATCGTGCCGCCGGCTTCGATTACACAGCCTTCGCTACCGTTGAGGCCGAAGCGCTCTGCGATGACCTCTTCCGGCATGAAATGCATTTCCTTGACAGCGAGGGCCACATTTTCCGGCTTCGGCATATCGCGTAACCCGGCTCGTGTTCCAAGCAGTCCGTTCACGCCCTCAGCAAGGACGACTACGTCCGCGAGGATCACACCGCCCTCTCGGTCCGTGTGAACGCCTATTACTTTACCGCTCAGGTCCCAAGCGAGTCTGGTCGCTGTCGTTTCACAAAGGACTGTGCCTCCCGCCTCGCGCACCTTGCGTGAGAACCATTTGTCAAACTGGGCGCGGATAATCGTATAACGGTTTGGCTTCAGTTCATTGAAGTCATCAGAGCGATAGTGCACGCCCGTGTGCGATGAGTCATCCATTAGCCAGAATCGTTGCTCGATCAGATGCCGTTCAAGAGGAGCGTCATCGCGAAATTCTGGGATAATCGCCTCCAACATGTTGGCGTACAATATAGCGCCTTGAACATTCTTAGAGCCCGAATGTTCTCCACGCTCCAACTGCAGCACTTTTAGACCGCGACTAGCCATCGAATACGCTGCGGCGTTGCCGGACATACCGGCACCAATGACGATCGCGTCGAACTTACTCTTGGTCATCTAGCCTTCCTCGGTCCATACCCTTGATAGAGTTGTGCGGTGGCATTCGCCTGGCGAAAGCTTCTGTTAGCGCCGGCAAGAACTCCAGCGCGCAAGCGACAACGCCAATGTGGGCGAAGTCAAAGATCGGCGCGTTCTGGTCGAGGTTGATAGCGACAATCAGATCGGCTCCTTCGACGCCAACGCGATGCTGGACCGCGCCAGATATTCCCGCCGCGATGTAGAGCTTGGGTCTGATGGTATGGCCGGACTGACCAATTTGTCGATCAGCAGGCATCCAGCCTTTTTGGACTAGTGGGCGCGAGCACCCGACTCCCCCGCCGATCGTCGTTGCCAGGTTTCTCAAGTATTGCAGGTTTCCTGCAACGCCGAGGCCGAGTCCGCCCCCAACCACGATATCGGAGTTGGCCAGATTGGATTGCTCAGAACCGTCGTTGCAGAGGAATGCGAGGACCTTGGTGACGATCGCTTCCTCGACCATTGTGAGTTCGTGCTGGATAACGCGCCCAATTGGCTTATCCGCACGTTGCGGCGTCGCCATGACCCTGGACCGCACCGTTGCCATTTGCGGTCGGCTGTTCAGCGTGTAGATGGTGCACAACAACGACCCGCCGAAAGTTGGCCGCGTCGCTGCGAGTGAACCATCTCCATCAACATCCAGCTCGGTGCAATCAGCCGTAAGCCCCGTTTGTAAGGTCGTTGCTACAGCACCGGCAAGGTCGCGGCCGAGCGTGGTCGCGCCGAGAAGGAGAATTTCTGGTTTGTGAGTAGTGACCAGATCTGTCAAAGCCTTGGTGAAGGGTTCGTTTCGATAGTTGGCGAGGAGCGGTGACTCTACCAGATAGGCGATATCAGCTCCGTAAGCGAAGGCCTCTTCGATCGCAGGCTTGGTCCCCACGCCTTCAGACGAACCGAGGATTACCCCGGCAAGTTGGACACCCAGCTTGTCAGCTAGTCTGCGGCCTTCGCCGAGGAGTTCAATCGATACGGGATGAACATTGCCGCGCTCAAGTTCCATGAAGACCCAGACGTGCCGGTGATCTTCGAAACATTTAAGCTGCTTTTTCCCTGAGCTGACGCGGCCGACAGCGTTTGCCGGCGTTTCATTTTTTCTAGCGACCAAAATCTACTCCTCGCTGCTCACCGATTGCCATGGGACGTGAGCTTGCGTTCCAAAACAGGCTGGCGGGAAAAAATTGCAGCGACCGTCTCCGCGGCGACCTCGGCCAACGTTTTGTCGTTAATGTCCATTTGCATAGCTTTTTCGGCGCGCGGACCGGGAGCGAATACTCGCTTCACCACCGTCGGCGATCCCCTTAGGCCGCATTTGTTCAACTCCCCAATGCCGGCGTCAGCGGCCCCCCATTTAAGAACCGGGCTTCGCGCGGCACGGAAGGCGTCATCGAGAGAGCCCCGGCGGATAGCATTGACACCTTCCAGCACGGTGATGAGACATGGCAACGTGCTCTTCAGCATCTGCGTGCCGCTCTCTGCGTGCCGTTCAACCATGATCTCGCGCGAAGTGGGATCAATGGATACAATCTTCGTTACGTAAGTCAGTTGCTGGAGGTTCAGCCTCTTTGCAATTCCGGGTCCGACCTGGGCCGTGTCGCCGTCAATTGTCTGCTTTCCGGTAAAGACGATATCAGGCGCCCCATAGCTCCCGCCAATCTTCGCGACTGCTTGAGAAAGAGCATACGAGGTCGCCAGCGTGTCAGATCCAGCAAAGTGGCGGTCGGTCAGAAGCACTGCGCGATCTGCGCCGTGGGTGAGGGCTTTGCGTAGCGCTTGCTCAGCCATGGGCGGTCCCATCGTGAGGACAGTCACCTCGCCCCCATAACGGTCACGAACCTGGAGTGCCTCTTCGAGAGCAAACAGGTCGTAAGGGTTGATGATGGTCGGTACGCCTTGGCGCATGATCGTATTTGTCACCGGGTGGACGCGTATCTGCGCAGAGTCCGGAACCTGTTTAATACAGACCACGATGTGCATAGTCGTTTAAGCTCCCAATTGGATTTGGGCTTTTAGGGACCCGACTTTCTCTGAGCACTGCTCGTGCCAATCAGGTTGCGGCGGTAACCCTTCGGGATTGCACGGGTTTTCGTTGTCGCTATGCGGAGGATGTTGTAGGGTTGCCGACAGGTCGTGTCGCAATCCGCCCAATTACTACGCGATGGAGAGGGCGGCCCATTAGCGTCAACTCGGGTAAGTCATGCTGGCTGCGCTACGAGCCGGGAGATGACAAGGATCTCCTAGATGGACCGCTGGTACAAAGTCTGGCGCGGTGGCCCGCATCGCATTGGTGAGGCCGTCACCGAGCAGCTCCATATTGATGTGAGGCGAAGGTCCTGCAGAATGTGGGGTTCAAGTATGCATGCCGCCATTGGACCGGAACCGGCATCAATACGCCTGTTGTCATTGCCCCGATGACCGCGCCGCGGCAGGCCATTCTATCCAACCCGCCTCCATGAAGCGCATTCTTCCGATCAATGACCCGAAATGACAACGGCGCAAGGAGATGTTGTCTGGGTTCAGGTTGATGCCCTCCTCAACGGCCGAGAGCGCCGTATTCCAATTCTTGATCTGTCTCGCCGCCGAGATTCGATCATGGAACTATCTCCGCTGCGCAAGTCTCGCCTGCACCAATACGCTCCTCTTCGGCATTTTTTGCTTCGGCGCTGGCGCGCCAGCTGCCGTCAATCACTTTTGGCAGAACGTCCTCGAGTAAAGACGGATGACCAATAAAGACGATGCTGCAGTCTCGGTCGACAACGAACGCCTGTGGAACATGGAAAGATAGGCTAGCTTTCTCCCAATGCTTATCCATTTCGCCTGAGTAGTTGAACCCGATCCGTATGTTCGCATTCGGTAGCCATTTGGTTACCCATGCGTCCATCTGAGCTAGGGCCTCGTCAGCCGTTGCAGCCCGCTCATTTACTACAATGCCGATGACCTCAATTCCGATGCCCCGGTATTCCTCCTGCAACTGAGCCAGGCGGGCCAGCGCCGCCCCGCAACCACTGCAGGTAGTCGAAACGAACGCAGGGATGTATATCTTGCCGAGCTGGAAGTTGGAAAGCGGATCGCCTCGCAGCCAGTGCTGCACATTGATAGACGGAGCTGGAGAGTCTATGCCTAAGCAAGAGGTCATTTTCATTCTCCACCAATAGCTATCCGACGCTTCGTGCGCCAGGAATGAGCGTGTGAAGTATTAGGTCGAGTTTGCTTCGATTTCGAAGCGCGGCTCTTGTTCGGTCTGTTGGATCCACGCTTGTGATCTCGTCTTCTAAAATGGCTTCTGCGGGTGCGGGCCGCCATTGCGATAGTGTCCTTCTTTTGGGAGGATGGCGATGTCTCCGTCGTGACAGGAAGACACCGAGCCTTGATGCAGATGGAGGTATTAAAGAGTTCCCATTAGCCATGAACACCACTTATGCTTCTCCGCGTTAGACGCCGCGGGTCGTACAAGAGACGCCTGTAAGTCAGGCGCCGGGGGGCTGCGACGGCCATCTTTTGGGGCGAGGTTCTCAACTTTAGTTTCCCTTTTGGTTCGTCAGCTGTTTGCGATTATCCGGCGTCGCTGCCATTCGCCGATCCGCATCTATCCTCTGTTTGATTGGTTCAAGTGTCAGCAGCCGCAGCAATCGTCTTCATCGTCTTCCTCGACGATGTGTTTTCTTTCCGTTTTCTCAATCCTCTTGAGGGAGCTGGCCTCTGCTTCGGCGTCGGCGAAGACCACCTCAACATCCTCGCGTGAGACGAGTGGGGCGACACCTCTCATAGTGCTCCGTTGGGCGAGACGGCGCACAATTTCCTTGACATATGCGGCGCTGGCACCCTTTGAACGGAGGACGGCTTCGGCCAAAGCTCCATCCTGGAAGTTCAGCGCGTGACCGTATTGCTTGAACAACCGCTGGCGGCAATCGTCATCGGGGAGAGGAATCTCAATCGCCGCATCTACACGGCCCGATCGGGTGGCGAGGGCCTCCTCGAGCGATCTCGGTCGATTCGAGGTCAGGAGAATGAGGATGTCGGAATCTTCGCCAAGACCATCCAACTCGTTCAACAGCCGGTTCAGGCGGGTTTCTGCCTTTTGGCCCGAAATATCATCGCGTGAACGGGCAACCAGATCCACATCCTCAAACACCATGATGCATGGCTGTAGGACACGAGCCAGCGCAAAGTGTTCCTCCATATCCAGCATCTGCTCAGCCGTGACCAGAACTACACTGTGCCCGGGCAGGTTGGCAGCGATATAGTGGACGACATGGGTCTTGCCGGTGCCAGGCTCTCCGTGGAGCAAGATCCCTTTCTGTCCTGACTGGCCGAGGCGCTTCAGCTCCTCCCGGTATTTAACAAAATCGAAGATGTGCGTATCGAGCTGGGCCATAGTCGCCTTTGAAAGTACGACGTCGTCCCGGCTTACCGCAGGAAGCTTGTGCACCCTCATTGTTTCATTCGTGCCTTCGAAGTCAGTGGACTCGAAAGAGACGGCCTTGTTGCGATAATATCGGGAGCTCTTGCCGTGCGCCTCGATTGTGCGCAGAAAGCCCTTGGCGAAGGCATGACCCACCTCATTGGGCAGATGAGCTATTTCGACCTGGACCTTTGGACCATACGGGGTAAGGAACTTCGACAGCATGACTGCTGCAGGCATGTCGTCGTCGATCGTTATCAGCCAGAGACCGTTGTTAATCGAAGCGTAGGGCTCATCTTCGCCAATGTCGATGTCCTGATACTGCACGGGCGTCAGCTGCACGACGCCTTTTCCCTCGGAGGTGGTCAGGTCTGACAGCTTCAACGGGAAAATCTCCAACTCTTGTTGGAAGCCCAAGAGCTCAGGGGACCGAGGTGCGACTAGGTTCTCGATAATGGTTTGAAGATCTGCCAGGAGATGTGCGGTAAATTGTCGGCGTGAGGTCACGAGAACTGCCAAATCATTGGTCTTGAAATGGCGAATAAGTTTCTGCCACACAAAGCGAACGGATACACTCATGACGATGTTCCTTTGAAAGTGGAGTTGAGTGGAAGGGCTGAGTCTCTAAAAGCAGCATCCGCATCGGGTTTCTCTCCAAACGTTCCGGCAGCCACGGTGTTTTCAGTGTCGCTTGGTCTCCGAAAATAGGATCAGGTCTCTAGGGACCCGGCTTACTCTGAGCACTGCTCGTGCCAATCAGGTTACGCCGGTAAGCCTCCGGGATCGCACGTGTTTCGTTGTCGCTATTCGGAGGGTTTTGTGGGGTTGCCGACATCTCGTGTCGCAGTTCGTCCGCGAATACTGCATTGGAGAGGCGGTCCGATAGTCTTCAACTCGGACAATTCATGAAGGCTGCGTCATGAGCCGCGGATCACCATCTTGACGCGTTTCGAAAATCTGCGGCCGGTGGGGCGCAAGTCCCACGGGCCTCTTTGCAATCAATACAGGTCGGCAACGGCCCGTTCGACGCGATCGCATGCCTGCGTGATCACCTCCATCGACGTTGCGATCGAGAGGCGGAAGTGAGGGGATATCCCGAAGGCAGCACCCTGCAGCGCCGCGACCCCGACGCCTTCCAGCAGGTAGAGCACGAAATCAAGGTCTGTCTCGATTGTCTTGCCTTCGGGGGTCTTCTTGCCGATGACACCGGCGCAGTTCGGAAACAGATAGAAGGCTCCGTCCGGTACGAGACAGGAGAGGCCGGGCACGGCATTGAGCCGTGAGCACGCATAATCGCGGCGCTCCTTGTAGACCTTCACGCTTTCCGAAACGAATGACTGGTCAGAAGACAGCGCATAGGCAGCGGCGGCCTGACTGACCGACGACGGGCAGGACGACATCTGCGACTGCAGCTTGTTGATGGCCGCAATCAGGGCGGCCGGACCCGCCGCGTAGCCGATACGCCATCCGGTCATGGCGTAGGACTTTGAGACGCCGTTGGTGAGCAGAACTCGCTGCTTCAGTTCCGGGACGGCGGCAACCAGCGTCGTCATCGGCTCGTCCCTGAACCAGATCTGGTCGTAGATATCGTCGGAGAGCACGAAGACGTGGGGATGGCGCAGCAGCACCTTGCCGAGGGCTTCGAGTTCGCTCCTGTCATATGCCGCGCCCGTCGGATTGGACGGCGCGTTGAGAACCAGCCACAAGGTCTTCGGCGTGATCGCTTTTTCCAATGCTTCCGGCGTGAGTTTGAAGCCTGCTTCCTGCGGGCATTCGACGATGACCGGCTTGCCTTCGTTGGCGATGACCATATCTGGATAGGAAACCCAGTATGGTGCGGGAATGATCACCTCGGCATCGTTTTCCACGCTCGCCATCAGCGCCAGAAACAGAACCTGCTTGGCGCCGCCGCCCACGCAGATTTCGTTGTCCGCGTAGCTGAGGCCGAGCCGGCGCTTGATATCGCCGATGATTGCCTTGCGCAGCGCCGGCGTGCCGTTGACAGCCGTATATTTCGTTTCGCCCCTGTCGATGGCCGCATGCGCCGCGGCCTTGATGTTGTCTGGCGTGTCAAAGTCCGGCTCGCCGACGGTCAGGTCGACGATATCGCGGCCGGCTGCCTTCAGTTCGCGAGCACGGGCTGCCGCAGCCGTGCTTGGCGAAACCTTGATTCTGGACACACGCGATGCAGGCACGAAGGTGCTCATTGTGTGTTTAAGCATGGAATGTAATGTTCGGTGCTGATTGACACTCATTGGGATTTCCTCGGTTCTGGAGAGGTGATTGCCTTCAGTGAACGGTTTCGATTTAGTGTAGTGTCCCGCCCAGGAAAGTTCCACGAGTTCGCCATGGTTGATCGTCGGGTCAAGGTCGCGACAGCTTTCGAAAGTTGATTGGCGATCCAGTGGCCCCCGGCGAACTAAGAGCAAGTTCTGGAATCGCAGTGAAGACAACCCACAAACGTGGCGCTCTTTGAAAAGCGAAATCCGCGCCAATTTGACGAGTCGCAAAGGATAGGCATTTCAGGATGTCACTGGAGAATCGGCAGAACTCCATGCAGCGAACGTTCAGAAAGTTTTCGACAACCCCGACAGCGAAAAGGCAAACTCGCGACAACTGGGCACATAGAAATAGCAACGTTGAACGCCACATTTCAAGCGTTGAAGGAGTGGAACAGCCTCCTGAAGTCCGAGAGTCCTCAATGACACCTTGGACTGCCCCCACTTTCGACCGGACACTCAGCATAAGCAGGAAGGCTCAAGCACATATGCGCGACCCGCCCAGCAGATACGCCGTATGTTCGGCAATCTCGCAGCATCGCTCAACCGAAATTGGGTCCGGTCCTGGTAGATCGAAATACCGGCAGAGATTACCAACTGTCGCATAGACTGCCTACTGTGCGCTCGTAATACCAGCGATGTTATAATTGCTCGAAGGCTTGGAACATTCGCCAATCAGCGCCTCAATGTTAGCGGTATCGACCCGGATGGCCTTGGCGCTTTCCGTCGAGAGATAGCCGTACTGAGCTGGGTCTGCTGAAAGAGTTATTGGATGGAGACCAAGACCCCGCGCAGCTTGGATGCAGACGGGACCATTGCTTGCGCCTTCGATGAGGATGAGTGCTCGTTCCTGCATTGGCGTTGACCTTTTCTCTGTACAGATGGGGGAATGGCATCAGCTTCAGCCATACTTGGGTTTTCCGGCAGTGACGCCTCTCATTTATGAGTAAGTTGAATTATAGGAAACTACTAGGATCAGTAGGAGCGGTACGAGTGCATCCGCGGATCAGCGCATTCAGATCCCTCGTATCGGTCCGGACAGCCTCAGCGCCTTACTACCAGAGGCAGTCATATTGGTGCGGCTCGACCGCCACGATAATCGAATGCAGTCCAAGACGCTTGACCCCTTGAATGTACCGTAGACCTTGGTCCTGTGGCCTTCAATTGAGATGAACACTCATGCCTTCATTTGAATTTCCCCTTGGTGCCGAGAGTTGTTTTGACGGATATTGACGTCAGCTTTTCATTCGGGTACGCGGGTCCTCCACGCAAAGCGACATCGGCGCGCATTGACGATCTTTAGTCCGCTGCTGGCTGTACTGCCGTCGCGGATGCCAAACACGGTCAATAGCGCTCTAAAAGGCTGTTTACTTCCTTTGATAGGTTTACTTGGCCGGCTTTAATAAGCCTGACCAGCACGCGGAAATAGCCGCCCGCATTCTTGATCTGTTCGGCCCCTGGCGTAGGCCGCGCCTGCAGCTGGATCACGTAAACCAAGGTGACAGCCGCCCCGAGCAGCCCGATTTCGCGGCCAGCCTCCACCCAAGCCGACGGCGACACGCCAAATGCACCCCGCATCCTCCCCACGGCCAATATAAACTCCCGATCATTTCGCACCTGCCCGATAAAATCCATTGCGTCCGGGCATGCCTTAACCAGGTCGTCTGCGGTCGCAATCGGCCGCTCCGGCGCCCTCACATCTCCTGAGTGATTGTTACAAGACTTGTCAGGGGCACATGTGTTCTTGTCTTCGTGACGGCAAGGATTGCCGGCAGAGGCAGCATAATATCGATCTTCTGCTTCCATTCGGAGCTGATGCCAAGCATCGCGAGAGCTGTCGGCCGATCCTATCGCCGATCGCCGCGGCGTGACTCGTGAAAGCGCCAGAGCGCGCGCCATCAGATCGGTGATGTCAGAGTCCGGATCGACCTCGGCAAGCGTCCTGAGAGCTTCCTGGGCCGATCTGCGATGAATGGTCAGCTCGTCAAAGGCAAGCGCCCGTTCACGCTCCCGCTCCTGAATGGCAGCCAGGCGCTCGTTGAGCTCCGGCAGCTTCTCCGGGAGAGGGGAGAGGTCGAAGCCATAAGCCCGGATGATCTGGCCCTGAGCCGATCGCTGCGCGAACCGTTTGCCGTTGGGGCTGTCCTTGGCGACAATCAGACCTTCCTCGGTCAGCATGGCTAGCGCGTAGCGCACCGCGCGCTCCGAAAGCCCGGTTCTTTCCATAAGAAATTTGTTGGAAGGCCATACGAGGATCCGGTTCTCGACGAGCTCGCCGCGATAGCAGCCGGCGAGCTGGTCCAATACGAAGCGGGCGCTGCTTGGAAGCTGCAGCACCTTTGCCGCGATTCGAGCGGCGGCGAAGAGTTTTTGCTTGTCCGCGGAGTCCTGCTCCCGCGCCGATGGCAGTGTCGGCTTGAGAGCACGCCAACCGGATGGTTGCGCCTTGGTCATTGTCCCTCATTTCCGGGTCAAAGCTTCGCCACCCGACTTGAAACGTCGGTTGACAAATCAGCGGTGATTCGGGATAACCAAGATGCTAGTGGCTTGGTTTACGGCGACCCAACGGTCATCTAAAGATCCCTAATCCTTGCTTCTTTCAAAGGCTCTGGGCTGGCAGGCTCCGAGCCTTTGCTTTTTCCCCTAGTTTCTATCCTCGATTAAGCGGTGAACGGCATCCGTAACGGCTTCAGACCGATTACGGTAAGCGCCGGACTTGATCAGCCGGTCGAGTTGCTCGGTCAGACGACCTTCCATCCATAGAAGCACCTGCTTTTCGCCGTTCGACTCTTTCTTGACGCGATACTTCTTCGCCGGCGTGATGTCCCGGATGCCCATGCTTTTGCCCTTCGACTAATGCAAGTCACGTCGCTAGTGATCGCCCAATTCTCACGAATTGTGAACCCCCATTATGATCAAATGCTAGATGTTACGCATTGTTAATGATCGCGGGAGGTAGCAAAGCCGAACGCCCGCGCGTTTCTCACTGCGCTGTAGCGGGTGATCGGCTAGTCGGGCGGCCATCGGTGTTTTCCGGTAGCGTCGGGTTGTCGAAGACCAACCTGACGGAAAGACCACCGATGACCAATGACATAACGTGCGCACGCTTGTTGAGAAGAGCGCGGATGCAGATTATCGCGGGAGATGATCGGCTTTGCGGCCGAACGGCTGATGGCGCTGGAGGTCGGCTCAGCCACGGGTGCTGACTTCGGCGAGAAGAACCCGCTGCGGCTTGCTCAACGCAACGGCTACCGTGATCGGGATTGGGAGACACGAGCCGGAACGGTCGAGCTTCGCATTCCGAAACTGCGCAAGGAGCTATTTCCCAAGCTTTCTCGAGCCGCCCCGTATTCCAGAGAAGGCTCTGACGGCGGCTATCCAGCAGGTCTATATTCAAGGAATCTCGACGGCGTTCTGTCGATGACCTGGTCGAAGCCATGGGCATCTCGGGCATCTCCAAAAACCAGCTGAGCCGTCTGTGCGAAGAGATCGACGTCAAGGTGAAGGCGTTTCTCGACCGTCCCATCGAAGGCGAGTGGCCATACGTCTGGATGGACGCTACCTACCTCAAAGTTCGGCGCGGCGGACGTATTGTTTCCGTCGCCGTTATCATCGCCTTCGGCGTCAACAGCGATGGTCGACGCGAGGTTCTTGGTATCGAGGTCGGCACGTCGGAGGCCGAGCCGATCTAGACGGAATTCCTGCGCAGGCTAACAGGCCGAGGATTGCGTGGCGTGAAGCTCGTATCCGCCTTCGTCGCAACGGCTTTTGCCCAGGAGACACCGGAGGTAGCATGCGTTCAATGGCGCAGCGTCGCCGATCAGATCAGACCGAAAGTGCCGAAGCTTGCCACCATCATGGACGACGCTGAAGAGGACGTGCTCGCCTACATGACCTTCCCGAAAGAGCACCCAGCAAAGCTACATTCGATGAACCCAAGCGACGCACCGAGGTGGTCGGCATCTTTCCGAACGACGAAGTGATCGGGTGAGTTCATGCTGAACCGCGACCTGCGGGCTTTGAGAGGCTAACCGGTACGCCTGATTTGCGCGAGGAGTTTCTGGCGGAAGACTTCTGCCGGCGTTTTGTAGCCGAGGCATTTGCGTGGCGTTGCGTTCAGGCGGTTGCAGATCTCGGTGAGATCGCGGTCGCTGAGAGACAGTGGATCGACCTCTCTCGAAAGCCATTTGCTGGCCCGTCTATTGGTGTTCTCGACAGTGCCCTTCTGCCACGGGGATTGCGGATCGCAAAACCATGTCTGCGCTCCGATGCTGCCTGCAGGTAAGGCCAGTCGGTGAACTCCGTGCCACGATCGAAGGTGATCGAGCGACGGGCGAGGTGGGGCAGGGATTGTAGCACCTGGATCAGGCCGTCCATCACCGGCCTCGATTGCCGGTCATTGTTGCGCAGCAAGACGGCAAATCGGCTGACCCGTTCGACAACGACGTCACGTTGGCCTTTCCGAACTTCTTGCGAAACTGGATGAGATCGCATTCCCAATGCCCGAACTGTTTTCGCTCGGCGACGGCGTCTGGCCGGTAGAGAATGTTGACATCCGGGGTGAACCGCTTGCCATGGCGGCGTCTGGCGTGCCGCGGCCGGCGTCTGGCACGATGCTCCGGCAGGTGTCGCCACAGTTTGATGGCGTGACCGTCCGAGGAATAGGCGAACTTATAGATCGTCTCATGGCTGACGGAGATCGGCTGGCGCTCAAGCTGCAATCGGCCGGCGATCTGTTGCGGCGACCAGCCATGCATGATGCGCTCGATCACCGATTGGCGGAGCTGCGCGAACCGGGCAAGTTTGCGCAGCTTGGCACGCCGTTCTCGCGCCATGTCATTGGCCATCACGCAGTAGTAACCGTTGAGGTCCGGCATCTCACGATCCTCGAACGTATTGCGGCGCAGCTCACGGAAAATGGTTGAGCGATGTCGGTGCAGCTTCTCGGCGATCACATCAACGCTGACCCCAGCCGTGCGCCAGCGGGCAATCTTGCGGCGTTCATCGATATCGATCTGGGAGTAGGTGCGCTTCATGTCTCGTTCCTTGCAAGGATAAACCGTTGTTATCTATTGCAAGTCGCACTTCATCCTTGAACCCACCCCGCTACACCAATTTGCGGCATAACCACTTTTATGGAACTTCCTGTTAGTAATGCGATCGGCGCATCGTGCCGAAGTCGTTGAGAACAAGCGTTTGGACGACGTGCTGTCGATCGTCGCTGAGCTGAAGGCCGGGCGGGAACAGCAGCGTAGCAAGAGCGGCCCTCGCCGCATTGGCCAGACGGATCATATGTTCCGTATTCCCGATGGCAGCCAGGGCAATGGTTATCAGAAGCGTGGCCGCAAGCCTGGCCGGCGGACGGACTTCATGAATGATCCGAAGGTCATCGCAAAAAGGCAGAAGGCGCTGGCACGGATGGAGGCAACGGAATAAATCGGGTACTCATAGTCTCAAAGCTAAAGCCGAAGGGGTGTTCCTCACCCGCCCCCGCTCCTCCCTTGCAACCCGGTCAGCCGCTCGGATCGGCGGCTATTCCGAAGCGCAAGTGTCGCGTTTCTAACTGGCTGACAGCGTCGCAGCACTAATCGGCTTTGACAAGTCGGTACGGACCTTGGACCAGACAATCGAGCCCTGCGGTTCTTCTTTGGTCTCACCCTTAGTCATGATGAGATACCGGAGCGGTTGCCTATGCCGGACACGGAATCTAGTCAAGTCTGTTGTCCGTGCCGGAATCATGGTTCTTTTCGAATGGCCTCATGATGATGTTCAGGTCGGATGCCTCAACGTGCGCAGCGCGGTTTTGGAGCCGCAGCCGATTGAAGGAGGTCACCACAACCACCGTCCCGCGGGGACATCACAGGCCTAGTCAGCCCCTGCGGTCTCGGGAGAATGTTACGGTCAGGTCGGCTCCCTTGCCGGGGTCCTATAACATATGGCGCCCTGTTGGCTGTGTTCGGCATAGGTGCCTCCAGCGCCAGGCCTCGCCGCCGGCCATCTCGGGCGCCTCCTATTCCAGGGCCGTCTCATCGCACTTGCATCCGTCGCCCGTGCCACATGCTGGTTCGTCCTACCCTAACGTCCCTCGATCTGGGGCGCGCCCTTGCATTGGCTGTCGTTGATCAATGGCTTGATTGGGTTTGGAGCCTAAACCATAGGCTAACGGCAGCAGACAAGGACTTGGACGATCGCCTGGCGGCACTTCACTGCGGCAGCCTTCCTCCCGAGCCAGTCCTTTCAATTGAAAGAGCAACTGGGTCGGTTACCAGCTGCAGCCAATCAATGCGCTCTTCGCGTCCGCAACGTTACCTAAAGATGAGGTTGCCACCACCCGAAGACATGGAGGCTTCGCTGAAATCAAGAGCGGGACTGAGGACCACCGGCTTAGCCGACTTGCTGTACGGCCCCTTTTGCTGGATGTGGTGATCCCGCGGACGTCAGTGATGGAGCAACGTCTTATATTTGCCGCCGAGCCTGGTTGGGGCGAATGCATGAGCTCGGCCTCCTTGTAGGTCATCGATAGTCTAGACCTTTACCGTCACGCATGAGTCGCCGTGGGCTCTCAACGTGTGACGTCAGGGCGCCTTCGTGGCCACGAGCGAACGCGTCAACTACCCAATGCCGTAGTTTCGGTTCTGGCTCCGCAACTGTAGAGCTCATTTTGTTTCGGCGCATTGACCATGATGTCGGAGGTCAGGCCCGGTTAAACAAGCTAATACCGTCTTACGGTCAGACTACCCCATCCACATAAGGAAGGTTCCAATGGCACAAAGAGCACTCATCCTTCTTGAAAGCGCGAGTACTGGTCCGCTATACGTCCAAGCGGCCCATCGTCTTGGACTTCATCCAATCACCCTATCGGCTGATCCAGCTCAGTACGAAAGCAGTGAAGCCATTCGGGTTGATACCGCCGACCTAAATGCGCTGATCCGGGAATGTTCACGGCTGCGTGCGACCTTTGAGATTATTGGAATTACGTCTGCCAGGGAGTCGGTCTATGCGACAGTTGGCAAGCTCTGCCGCCATTTCGGTCTACCAGGTCCTGACCCCGCGTCCATTGAACAATGCTGTAACAAATTCGCTCAACGTCAGCTCCTCGCCCAGGCCGGCGTTCCCATACCTGACTATCGCGTGGCAACGAATGCAACGGAGGTAGAAAGCGCTGCCGCGGAGATAGGCCTGCCGGCGATCCTCAAGCCAGTGGTTGGCATCGGCAGCAGCGGCGTACGATTGTGCCGCACCGCCAATGAGGTAGCCGAACATACACGGCATCTCTTGGGTGGAAGACACATCTGGCAGTCTCCGCCGCGGATACTGGTCGAAGAATTTGCAGAAGGC